>JAMCZD010000049.1 GCA_023473405.1 Candidatus Omnitrophota bacterium | reverse complement strand
CTTGGTTGACGGGCCTGATGTCGGTTAGAGGACATGCCTTGGTCCCCTTGTCGTTTTATTGGAAGAATCGCAAGGTCAAAGTGGGCCTAGCCCTGGCCAAAGGCAAATCCCAATTCGATAAGCGCGACGACATAAAACAGCGCGAGGCCGACCGCGACCTCCGCCGCGCCTCGATGCATTGGATCAAGAGTAAATAAACACGGGCACCGCCACGGCAAGGATCGGCGTTGGAAAGAGAATGCCTCCATCCGCGCGTTTGGAAACGTCCGTCGGCACAGCTCGGGAAATGGATTTTGCCGCCAAGGCGCGATTCGCGCGGGTGAAGACCTCCGCGCCCGATATGAAGGCGATACGGGTTATTGCGGTCTAAACGATGCCGGCACGAATCAGGCTTTAGCCTCGGCCTTTTTCCAGTTGCGCTTGGGCGGCTTGGTAATGAGACCCTTCTTTATGGCGCTCGCCGCCACACGCATGTGGCAAACCCGCCCATCGACAATGGTCTTGACCCGCTGGAGGTTCGGAAAGAACCGGCGCTTGGTTATTGCGGTGATATGCGTTCCAATGCCGCCCCTCTTCTTGGCCTTGCCACTGCGCCAAATGATGCTGCCTTTTGACGGGCGCTTGCCGGTTAATTTGCAAATTCTAGCCATAAGTCCTGATACAATAATAAAGAGGCAATAAGGTAACAATCGAGACTTTCCTTGCAAGTTCTATTTCACGGTCCGGGGAGTAAGCGCAAATTCTTCAGGCCCGTTCACTTGACATGATGCCGGTCATACTTATAGTGACACAAGAATGCTTCAGGACGCTGAATCGCCGGTGCGGGCGCCCATGGTTGACCAGGCCCGCTTAATAGCACTCAAGAGGTTTCACCCGGCTGGACGAGGGTTTTGGGCCAAGGTGCCGGAACAAGATTGGAACGATTGGCATTGGCAGCTCAAGCACCGAATCGGCTCGCTTGCCCAGCTAGAGCGGTTGATGCCCACGCTCACGCCCGAGGAACGGTCCGGAGCCCAACTCGCAAACCACAAATTATCACTCGGGATCACTCCCTATTTCTTTAACCTTATCGATCCCGCCGATGATCGTTGCCCCATCCGGCGCCAGGTGATCCCACAAATCGAGGAAAGCCACACCGCAACCTGGGAAATGACCGATCCTTGCGGCGAGGACACCGACTCTCCCGTTCCCGGCCTGGTGCATCGTTATCCGGACCGGGTCCTGTTCCTGGTCACGGACCGATGCGCCTCTTATTGCCGGTATTGCACCCGCTCGCGCCTGGTCAGCAATGCAGCCGGATACGATTTTCACCCGCAGTTCGATCAGCAGATCGATTATATCCGCCGCCACCCGGAGGTTCGCGACGTATTGCTTAGCGGCGGCGATCCCCTGCTGCTAAGCGATGAGAAACTCGAGGCGCTGTTGCGCCAGTTACGCGCCATACCGCACGTCGAGTTTCTGCGCATTGGCACGCGCATTCCCATCTTCCTGCCCCAGCGCATTACCCCGGCCCTCTGCGACATGTTCAGGCGATACCACCCGCTGTTCATGAGCATTCACACCAATCATCCGCGGGAATTGACCACCGAGGCGCGCGAGGCCCTCGGGTTGATTGCCGATGCCGGTGTGCCGTTGGGCAATCAATCGGTCCTGCTCCGATACGTCAACGACGACCTCACCGTCATGCGCGCCCTGGTCCAGAAATTGTTGATGTGCCGGGTTCGGCCTTATTACCTCTACCAGTGCGATTTGATTGCCGGTTCGGCGCATTTGCGCGCCAGTGTTCGCCGGGGATTGCAGATCATGCAGGGTCTGCGCGGTTTTACCTCGGGTTATGCCGTCCCTCAATACGTGATTGACGCCCCGGGCGGCGGAGGAAAGGTGCCCATTAACCCTGAATACGTCCTCAGCCACAACAAGGATCGCGTCGTCTTTCGCAATTTCCAGGGGCGAATTTTCGAATATCCTGAAGCGCCCGACGGAACTCCATTGATGCCCCCCCCGGCGCACATTGAAGAACCGCAATGCGCCTGGGAGCGGTGACTCGGCGGCCAAACTCCCATGCGTGAACCGGCCAAGAGCAAAGCCGCACGAACCATCGAAGTCATCAACCGGCTGGCGAAGGCTTATCCCGAGGCGCAATGCGAGCTCAATTTTGCCAATCCACTCGAACTGTTGATCGCCACGATCCTTTCCGCGCGCTGCACCGATAGACAGGTCAACGTCGTTACCGCCCGGTTGTTCAAGAAATACCGCAGCCCGGACGATTATGCTCAATCCGACCCGTCCGACCTCGAGCTGGACTTGAAGTCCCTTGGCCTCTATCGCAACAAGGCAAAGTCCATCCAGTCCTGCTGCCGGCGATTGATCGAACTGCACGGCGGCCAAGTGCCCCGCACCGCAGCCGAGCTGATGCAATTGGGCGGGGTGGGGCGAAAGACGGCCAATGTGGTCCTGGGCAACGCCTTCAATATCAACGATGGCATCGCCGTGGACACCCACGTGGCCCGGTTGGCTGGAAGGCTCGGGCTGTCGGCACATAAGCTGCCCGAGAAAATCGAGGCCGACTTGAAAAAACTGGTGCCGCAAGAGAAATGGACGTTGTTCAGCCACTGGCTGATCTGGCACGGCCGGCGACGGTGTTACGCCCGCCATCCAGATTGCCTCCACTGCGAGGTCAACGACCTATGCCCGTCGGCCTTTCGCTTTGATTGATCCTATGCCACCAACTTGGTGCCAATTCGATTCCGGACCATGCTCGCCTGATTTCAACATGGCCTTGGACGAGGCCCTTCTGGTGAGCTCTCATCTGTTGCGCCGACCGGTCCTCCGCTTCTATGCATGGTCCGAACCGGCGGCCAGTTTTGGGTTCTTCCAGAGACATGCCGAGGTGGCGCGGTGGACACGATTGCGACCCCTGGTTCGGCGCCCGACCGGCGGTGGGTTGGTGCCGCACCTGGCGGACTGGACTTACAGCTTGGTTTTCCCGCCCGATGACCCTTGGTATTCAATAAAGGCACTCGCCAGCTACCGGCAATTGCACGAATGGATTCAGGCTGCCTTTGCCGACCTGGGGGTGGCCACATCCCTTGCGCCCGTGCCCGTTCCCACCGCCCCAGGCCAGTGCTTTGTCGGCGCCGCCCAGTTCGATGTCCTCTTCGAAGGCAGGAAAATCGCCGGAGCCGCCCAACGCCGAACCCGAGACGGCCTCCTGATTCAAGGGTCGGTGCAGTGCCAACCCCCTTCGGTAAACCGTGCGGACTGGCAGGAAGCAATGAGCAAGGTGGCGCAATCCCGGCATGGGGTTGAATGGACTCGCTTTGAACCGGACGCAGGATTAATCGAGTTGGCAACGGAGTTGGCCCGGCAGAAGTTTTCGCAAGCCGCTTATAATCAGCGCTGCTGACCGGAATTGGCATTTTGCATCCGAACGATTATAATGATGCGGTAATCGGCCTCCCGGACGGCAAAGTTGCCACAACGCACGAGGCAATCGTAAATCGAACAATCGACTCGAGGACCCTTATGACAAGACGTGAGTTTGTTAAAAAGTCGGCTACTGCGGCCGCGACGATGAGTTGTTTTCCGGCTACCTTGCGCGGGATCGAGCGTGATCAGGTTCCCGGGCGGTTGGAGCGAAGGTCGCTGGGCAAGACTGGCGAGAAACTATCGCTAATCGGTTTTGGCGGTATCGTGGTGATGAATGCCTCGCCGTCCGAAGCCGAGCAACGGGTAAATCAAGCCATCGAATACGGCGTCAACTATTTCGATGTCGCCCCCAGTTACGGCAACGCCGAGGAAAGACTCGGCCCTGCGCTCGAGCCCCATCGGGGCAAGGTGTTTCTGGCCTGCAAAACCACTCAACGAAGCAAAGACGGCGCCGCTTCCGAACTGGACCAGTCACTGAAGCGCTTGCGAACCGACCACGTCGATCTTTACCAGTTCCACGCCG
Organism: Candidatus Omnitrophota bacterium; assembly: GCA_023473405.1. Lineage (GTDB taxonomy): Bacteria > Verrucomicrobiota > Verrucomicrobiia > Limisphaerales > UBA1319 > JAMCZD01. The sequence continues at coordinate 8,292 of JAMCZD010000049.1, read as the reverse complement.
TGACCACCCAGGAAGATGTGGACGGCATCTTCGGTCCCGGCGGAGCGATGGAGGCTTTCCAGGCCGCCAAGAATTCCGGTAAAACCCGGTTCATCGGGTTTTCGGCCCACTCCGTCGAAGCCGCCCTGGCGATGATGGAACGTCACGATTTTGACACCCTTTTGTTTCCGATTAACTTTGCCACCTGGTATGCGGGCAATTTTGGTCCCCAGGTCTTGGCCAAGGCCCAGGAAAAGGGGATGGGCATTCTTGCCTTGAAGGCCATGGCCAAACAACCCTGGCCCGCCGGCGCTCCGCATACCCATCCCAAATGCTGGTATCAACCCCTCGACACGCCGAACGAGGCCATGATTGGATTGCGCTTCACCCTTTCCCACCCGGTTACGGCCGCCATTCCACCAGGCGACGAAAGCCTGTTCAAAATGGCCCTCGGCCTGGCATCGCAATTCACGCCATTGACCAAATCCGAAGCCGAGGAGATCAAGAAAAAGGCAATGAACGGGATCCCCATCTTCCGCTATCCCCGGGCCGCCTGAGCCGGGTTCGCCTTGCCTGATCGTTCCTGCCAATGGTCCCTCCTTGACAAGAAAAACCAATGGCGAAATGATCCTGTCGTTTTATCCGCCGGCCAACCATTGCCGCGACCAGCTCAAGGCCGGCAGAAAGGACGCAATGCAAACCGTGTTGCCATCAGAATTGAAGCGAGGCATGACCATCATGCTCGACGGCACACCACATTTGATCGAAGACTTCCATACCTCCGGCACTGCGCAAACCCGGCACAGATTGCATGTGCGCCTGCGGCACCTCAAGAACGGGCGCCTGATCGACCGCGTCCTGGCCGAGAATGAACGCCTGCCTCTGGCCGATCTCGAGTATCACCGCGTCCAGTTCAGTTATCAGCGGGGCGCGGACTATGTGTTCCTCGACGCCAACAGCTTCGAGGAACTCGAACTGACTTCCGAGCAAATGGGGGACCGCAACTTGCTCCTGAAAGAAAACGACGAATGCAAGGCCATGTTGCTCGAAGGCAAGCTGCTGGACATTATCCTTCCGGCTCAGGTCGCCCTCGAAGTGGTTGATACCGCCCCGGCGCAACGCGGCGGGTCCGATGCCTCCTGGAAATCAGCGCGGCTGGAGACCGGCCTCGAGACCATGGTGCCGCTGTTCATCGGAAAAGGCGATCTGGTCCGCGTCGATACGCAAACACGCAAGTATTTGGGCAAGGAAAATCCCCCTGCCGGCAGCGGTTCCAAGGCGGGGTAATCCGGACGACTCTAACCGCTAATCTCCGCTAATCATCGCTAATAAACCCCCTTCTTCTGATCTGGTGGTGTCAATAGCGATCAAGGCGTGGTTTGCAGGAGACCGTCTATCGGGGCGTAATCGTCGCTGAGAAGAGGTGATCTGTTGGCCGCGAGAGGTGGTTTGATGCGGAAGGCATTGATTCGGTCGCGGATATTAGGTGGCAAGCGTCGGCCTTGCCGAACCAGTTCAGCAGCTTGTTGCTGAAGCTGGGGTAGGCTGACGGATTGGCTCGACTTGGTGGCGACGAACACCACGTTGCGGGAGCTCGACGCCGGGAATAGGTAAACTTGGGGAAAGACCGATTTCAGAGTCCGATACATCGATCCCACGATATTCGCCCGCGAGCCGTGCAGCGAACCGATCACATTGTAAGCCAGGACACCGTTGGTGCTGAGATGGTCGCCGGCTAGTTTGAAGAATTCCCGGGTCGTCAGCGAATAGGGGAGAAAGGAACCGTACCGATTGGCCGTGTAGGCGTCCATCACGATGACATCGTATTTCTTCTGGCTTCGGCGCAAGAACGTTCGTCCGTCGCTGATATGAATCCGCAAGGAAGGTGATTCCTTGAGGTAAAAATAATCCCGGGCGATTTGGACCACGGCCGGATCGAGTTCCGCCGAATCGACCATGACGTCGGGATAACGGTGTTGGTATGCCTTTTGGGTGCTGCCGCCGCCCAGCCCAATCATAAGGACCTCCTTTATCTTGTCGTTCCACAACCAAGGCAGGTGGAAATACTCGGTATACTCGAATTGCCCTTCCAGCGGATCGCGCAATGACATTCGGGTCTCCATCGATCCGTCGAAGCTTAGCGTGCGAAGTCCTTCATGGTCCAGGACGCGGATGTGGTGATAAGGCGAGGTAGTCTCGAAAACGACGTCGGCCTCCGCCGGGATGGTACGCTCCGGAGTGCCCGCCAAGAGCATCACGACGAGCCCGAGCATGTAGATTCTTCGTCGATTATTCATGGCTGCGCCTTTAAGTGCGGTCTTGTTCTGCCGCGGCGGGCCCGGCGGGTTCGCCATGGGCACTTCGTTCCGGGGCGCCCGGATCGAGCAACCATCGGTCCATGAACGGGCAAATCAGACCGAGCAGAACCGTTAAACCGCCAGTCGCGCGGAAGATGCTGGTCAGACTCATTTGATCGATCAAAATGTAGCCTGAAACGAACACCCCGGCAATGCTTCCAACAGTGCTCGAAGCATAAATGAGACCGCTGGTGCGCCCCACCTGCGCGAGATGCCTGGCCGACAAACGGATCATATAGGGCGAGAGGGTGGCGAGGACGAAACACGGCAGCAGAAATATGAAGGCGCTGCCTATGGCCGGGTCCAGCTTCTGCCATACCGGGGGTATATCCTGGTTCAGCGGATGCCGCATGATAATGGCATCGATCAAAATCGAGGCGAAGTTGGGAATTAAAAAGGTGATGATCCCAGCCGGTACCAGCAGGAAAGCCAGAAAGGCCGCCTTTTTGAAATGATCGGCCAGCGTGCCTCCCACGTAATACCCTAGCGCCAAGGCGATCAGGATGACCCCGATCTGGCTGATCCAGACGTAGAATGACCCGCCGAAGTCCTTGGCCAGGTATCGCGCCCCGATAATCTCGAGAACCATAATGGCGAAACCGCCCAGGAACACTACCAACGTCGCCGTCGCACTGCGCATGGGTCCATTCCGTCATTCACGGCCACGGGTATCGATTATTATCGTTACCGGGCCATCGTTGACCAGGCTCACTTTCATATAAGAACCGAAATTGCCGGTCTGAACCGGGCCGCCTGTGTCATTAGCCAACTGGCGCACAAATGATTCGTAAATCGGGATGGCCACCTCGGGCCTGGCGGCGCGGCTGTAAGAAGGGCGGTTCCCCTTTTTGGTGCTGGCGAACAAGGTGAACTGACTGATAATCAGCACGCCGCCCCCGGTCTCCTGAACCGAAAGGTTCATCACCCCGGTCGCATCGTCGAAGATGCGCAACCGCGCAACCTTTCCGCTTAGCCAAGTAACGTCCCAATCCGTGTCCGTCTCTTCGACAGCCAACAAGACAACCAAGCCAGGGCCGATGGAGCCGCTAACCTGCCCATCGATCGCCACCGAAGCTTGCGTCACTCGCTGAATTACCGCGCGCATACACGTTCCTGTCGATAACGAAAGGGCATACTAACCGCCTTTGCCGCTTGCAATCAACATCGAACCGGCAGACCCGAGTGAGGTCCGCCCCACGCCCAACGTTGACAGGGCGGTTCACGTTCGATACATCTTTCGCCATGTTAGCCGAAAATCTGTTAAGAAATATCGTCCGCAAGTCCCTGATCGCGAACGGCGCCCCCGGCTTTTTCTCTTTCGCCTTGGCTGGTTTTTCATTGCTCACGTTCATGGCGTGTGCCGCTCGGGCAAATGATTGGCCCCGATGGCGCGGTCCGCGTGTGAATGGCATTTCCACCGAAACCGGTTGGTCGACAAACTGGCCGGCCGAAGGTCCGAAGGTATTGTGGAAAGCCAAGATTGGAGTGGGATTCTCGACCGTATCCGTCAGCCACGGACGGCTTTACACGATGGGTAATTCGGACGAAACGGACCACGTCTATTGTTTTAATGCCGGCACCGGCGCCGATCTGTGGACCTATTCTTACCCTTGCACCGCCAAAGATCCGAACCAGAAAATGGGGACCCGCGCCACGCCCACAGTCGAGGCCAACCGGGTCTTTACCGTGAGCCGCGAAGGACACCTCTTCTGCCTGAACGCGCTTGATGGAAAATTGATCTGGGCCAAGCACTACGTCAAAGACTTTGGCGCCAAAGTCCCCACGTGGGGTTTTGCCGGTTCACCCTTGGTCGAAGGCAACCTGCTGATCGCGGAGCCCGGCGGTCCCGGCGCCTCGGCGGTGGCCTTGGACAAGGCAACGGGCAAGGTGATCTGGCAGGCGGGCAGCGATCCGGCAGCTTACTCGTCCCCCGTCCCGTTTACATACCACAACGAGCGTTGCGTGGTCTTTCTGAATGTGACCGGCATCGTGGCCCGGCGCGTAAGTGACGGGCAGGAACTCTGGCGCTATCCATGGAAGACCGATTACGACGTGAACGCTGCCACCCCGATTATCGAACGAGACAAGGTGTTCGTCTCTTCAGACTACAACGCCGGCTGCGTGTTGGTCGAGTTCGGCAGCCAACCACCCAAGGCGCTCTGGCAGAATCGGAACATGCGCAACCACGTCAACAGTTGCATACTGTGGCAAGGTTACCTTTACGGTTTTGACGAGAGCCAGCTCAAATGCCTCGATTGGCGGACCGGCGAAGTAAAATGGGCCGAGAAAGGCCCAGGCAAAGGCTCGATCATGGTTGCCGACGGCAAGTTCATTGTCTACAGCGACCGTGGCCGAGTCGCCCTTGCCGATCTCTCGCCAGCCGGTTATCACGAGTTGTCCGGTGCCCAGGTCCTCGAAGGACAGGAAACCTGGGCCGCCCCGGTCCTGGCCAATGGCAGGCTTTACTGCCGCAGCCAGGATGAATTGGTCTGCCTCGACGTCTCGGCAAAGAGCGAGACGGCTTCCGGCAAGTAACGCTTGTTCCATTCGCCTCCGATCAGTCCGGTTTGCCAAATGAAACAGGCTTCGGCGTCTGTGCAGCTTGTGATGAATTCGAGCAAGTAGTATCTCGTTAGTGTGCAATCGCTCCTGATCGCCACGCGCAATCGCCACAAGACCAGTGAAATTCGCGCCGTTCTCGGCCCCGAATTTCATCTCCTAACACTCGAAGACTTCCCCCCCGCCCCGGTCATTGTCGAAGACGCCGGGTCTTTTGCCGGGAACGCCCGCAAAAAGGCCGTCGAACTGGCCGCCTGGCTCGCGTCTCGATTGCCGGTCCCGGAGTTTGCCCGCATAACACCCGGGTCGGACGGCATTTTTGTCGTTGCGGATGACTCTGGTCTCGAGGTGGATGCGCTCGGAGGCGCCCCGGGGATCCATTCGGCCCGGTTCGCCGCGTTGGATGCCGGCGGTTTAGGCAATTCGCCTGACGCGGCCAACAACGCGAAGTTGCTCCGCCTATTGGCCGGCGTTCCCATCGAGAAGCGAGCCGCCCGGTTCCGCTGTGTGATCGCTTTGACACCGGTTCCCGACTCGAGCCCTGAAGCGAAATCCGTCCAAGCGCCGCGTGAGTCTCATGCCATTCCTCACTCCCATCCCCCGCCAACGCCCGCCCGCCTCGATGCCCTGGTGTCCCGGTTGCACTCGAGCACGCGGCTCTTCGAAGGCGTTTGCGAAGGCCGCATCGGCTACGCGCCCAGCGGACAAGTCGGATTCGGTTATGATCCATTATTCATTCCGACGGGCCATGACCAAACCTTTGCCGAGCTGGGCGAGTTCATTAAGAACCGGATCAGTCATCGGGCCAGGGCATTGGCACTGTTGAAGCAATATCTGGCTTTTACTCCCCAGACCCTGGGGGGATAAGGTGAATAATGGAACATATGGGACGGATGAAACGAATGGAAGGCTGAGCTGACAACGTTGTCTGCACCTTGGGCTGACTCCGCAAAAGGCCTCTTGATGCCGGCGAGCAGGCCAGGCTATTCGCGCGGTCCATCACCGCGGACCGGCGTGCGCCGCCGGTTCACGAGCCGCGCACAGGCGCGCTTCCCGTACAGAGCTCGCTCGAGCTTGACCAGAAAGAGACGGTGGATTTCTCCAATTCCATGGTTCAGCTCATTGACAAAAACCAGCATATATTCCCCCGGCGCTCCGGCCGCCCGGCAAATGCCGGATACTGACCCCAGCCAGAAAACAAGCTCGCCCACCCAACGGAACCACGGCAGCATGCTGGTCCATTTGCACCGACGGGACGCCAGTCTTTCACGTGCCGCGGCCTCACCTGTTCTCTTGCTGGTGGCGCCTGCAAAGAAGGATTGCGATTCCATAATATAAAGGATACGTGCAACTTGCTGCACAGTTGCCAATTCGAGTTTCTAGATTCATGAAAGCAGTTTTCGGTCCACCTCGCCGGATTTGCGCCCGATTTTTTGCCGCATTTTGTAAGATGTTGGCGATGAATGTGTTGTAGAGCAAAGCGAAAGCGGCGGCCGAAGAGTGAAAAAGGGCGCGCCTCGAGAAAAGTGTAAAGTCCAGTTACGCTCGCGGGCCCGTTTCAATAAGCCACTGAATATCAATGAGTTGCAGATGGCCGGATTGTAAGGTTTTCCGACGTATTAATGGATTTCCCGCCATGTCCGGGTGCTTTCGAGGTTCCGGCAAATCACATGAGGGCGGTGCTGAAGTAACGTTCCGCCCGGTCCGGCAGCACAGTGGCAATGTTGCCTTTGATTCGGCGGGCCAGTTGTCGCGCCGCCCAGATATTTGCCCCGGAGGAAATGCCCACCAGCAGGCCGAAATCACGGCCCAAATTCCGAGTCGTTTCGATGGCATCTTCATCGGTGACTTCGAGGACTTCAGTGACCAGAGACACATCTAGAATGGCCGGGATGAAACCATCCCCAATCCCTTGGATTTGATGCAGACCGGGTTCATGGCCCAGCAAGGCGGAGACGTTCTTGGGTTCCACCGCAACAATTTTTACGTCCGGCTTGTGTTCGGTTAAGAACCTCCCCACCCCCTGCAAAGTGCCGCCACTACCCACCCCAGCCACGAATGCGGCGATGTCGCCGTTCATCTGCCGCCACAATTCCCGAGCTGTTTCTTCGTAATGAATGCGCGGATTGTCCGGATTCTCGAATTGCTGCGGGACAAAAATCCTTGAGTCTTGCGCCTGCATTTTGCGGACCCGTTTCACCGCTCCACCGAGGCTCTCTTTGGCCGGGGTCAGGACCAAATCGGCTCCCAGTGTCCGGATCAGTTTCTTGCGTTCCTCGCTCATATTCTCCGGCATGACGATGCGAACGCTATAACCTTTGAGACGGCCCACCAGCGCGATGCCAATGCCGGTATTTCCCGAAGTCGGTTCAACGATGATTGAGTCCGGGTTTAACCGTCCATCTCGTTCCGCCCCTTCAATCATGGCCAGCGCAACGCGATCCTTGATGCTGCCCCCGGGATTCAAAAACTCCGCTTTCGCATAAATTGGCTCATTCCTGAGCCGGATCAGTGGTGTCCGTCCGATCAAATCCAAAATGTTGTCAGTGAGCATGGTTCGGAAACGAGACCGTCAGGCGCACGACGCCATTGGCCTTAGCTGTTTTTATGACGCTGACCTTAACAAAGAAACGGAGGCCGTCAATACACCGTGGCAGCAAGCCATTGACAATGTGGATTGAAGATGTTTGCGCCGGTTTTCAAATCCACACCGCACTAGGGCAAGGCTTTGGTGTGAACGTGCACCTCTTCCGAAAGGGGCCCGGCCTGACCGGCGGCGTCCACGGCGCAAATTTTGTAAAAGTAGGTCGAATCCGGTTGGACATCTTCATCCGCCAGGACCTGCCGATCGTATTCCTTCAACGACCGGTCAACCGTTTTGAAGGCATGCGGGGTGACGTGATGGAACATTCGCCGGGCGTCCAAGGTAGCCAGGAGGGTGCTCTGGTCGGCCGTAAATCCCGGGATCGAGCCGCGATAGACACGGTATTCGCTCACATCGGATTCGGGATTGGTATAGAACCACAAGCCAACAAGATTATTAGTACTGACGGGCGAAACCAGATAAGCGTGTAGGCCCGTCACCCTCGAGGGAACGGCGTTCTTCAGACCGCTGTCCGGAGTGGTGACGCTGACGCTTTCCGCCGGCGGGCCGGCGTTGTTCCAGTGATCCACGGCAACCACCCGGTAATAGTAGGTAGTGTCAGGCTCCACCCGATTCCCCCATGCGGCAAAACTGGATCGGGGCGTGTCGGAGTATGCGTTTCCCGTGGTTTCCCCGACCAGGAATCGGGGTGAGGGCGCGAAGTCCGCGGTTGTGTCGCGATAAATGTCGTAGCGGGCGATATCGGTGCCGGCATCCTGCCCCTCCAAGTCCACCCGCCTGTCCGCGACCCCC
>JAMCZD010000516.1 GCA_023473405.1 Candidatus Omnitrophota bacterium | reverse complement strand
GTAATCGCTGGTTTTGTATGGTTCCCTTTTGGCCTCGGGCTGCATTCGGATGGTCATGGCGGACCGGAACACCGCCAGCCCTTGTTGCAAGGTGATGACGCGCTGTTAACTCCCCTTGGCGTAGGTGGTCAACTCCGGCAATGACGCCAATTGGTCCACCGTTCGTTTCTAGGTGGGATCGGCATTGATCAATTCGCGCAGGACGGCCATCCAGAGACCCTTTTCGGTTCGGGATAGATTCAAGGCGGCCATCTTCGCCTCCGCTTCGGCCAAATCACGCACGAGCAACCGGGCTTGGAACACGCTGGTGACGTTCTCTTCCCGCTGAATGAAGCCGGCCCGCTCGAGCCAGGAGATCGCGGTGCGCACCTTGGTGTCCGCGTTCCGGTCCTCAAGGTCAATGTCCGTCTCGAGTTCCTCATCGCGCAGGATTTCGCCCGAGGTGATGACGATCTGCTCCCGGTCTGCGCGAGTCGCTTTCCTTAAGCTCCGGAGGATTTGGGCGATGTCGCGGCGACTCAACTGCGAAAAGGCGCTCATCTTGAATTGTTGTTCGCAATCCTCATCGTCATAGAGCAGGACGCACTCGGCCGTCTGCCCGTCGCGTCCGGCTCGCCCGGCTTCCTGGAGGTAATTCTCCAATGAACCGGGTGTGTCGGCGTGGATGACCAGGCGGACGTCTTCCTTGTCGATGCCCATGCCAAAGGCATTGGTGGCGCAGATGATCTGGAGATCGCCGGCCAGGAACTCGTCTTGAATGCGCCTCGTCAAACACCCAGCAGCCGACCTCGCGTTGGGCAATCGCCTCGCGAAATGATCGGTTGCGCAGTTGTTTCGGAGACACATACAGCAAGGCAACGTAGCCCAGGCGGACCCGGCGCAACACGTCACCCCGCTCGGGAGGCGTCAGCAGGCCGTAGAGCGCGGCGGCGAAAGGCGTGCCGGTGCGGCGCACGAGGCCGTCCACCTGGTCTTTCATCAATGCTTGCAGCGGCGAGATGACGAGGGTGAGCACGCCGCGTCGATAGTTTCGAACCAAGGCGGGCAATTGGTAACAGAGCGATTTGCCGCCCCCGGTGGGGAGAATGGCGAGCAGGAAATGCAAGAGCTCGAACAGGCGCGGTTCCGTTTGCCGGAGCCCGGCGAGGGACCGGAACTCATCACCAAAGAGCGCCGCGGCCTGGCGCGCGTCAGCGACCGGATCGTTCACGCTTTCCCGGACCAGTTTGTAATCCTTGACCAGGCGATGGTAGGGATTCTCGGGAAAGCAGAGCGGGGATAACATCATTGTATCGATGACGGGCATGCGCAGCAGGGGATGCTGGGCAATGGTCTCGCGGAGCACGGGCAGATCGTGGCGGACCAGGTTATGGCCGAGAACGCAAATCGCCGCCTTGGCCATCGCGGCCAATTCGTTCATGGCGGCTGGCAAATGAAAACTCCCCGCGCACGCCATTGTCTGGTTACCGAGCACAGCCCCGGTCTTGAGTATCTTGCCCTGGAGGGAGACCTCCAAGTCCAGGAGCAAGGCACGCCGGAGAAGGGCCTCGAGGCCTTCCGGTGGTTTGGACTCGATGTGGCTCGGGTTTAAATTCATGCGTCACTTGTATCATAGCGCCATCGAGAGCCGATGTCCGCTCAATATTTATTGGGTTTAGCCCCACAACAACAGAGGTCCGAGCAAATGATCAGGCTGAAAACGTTGTCTTCTCAAGTCTTGTGATGGCCAGGTCGATTGCGTGTGAATGATGTCGGTTCGGAATATTGACATAAAAGCAAACCTCCGGGAGAGCGCGCTCCTGGGGGTCGGTTGGATTTGACTATTCGCTTCAAGCGACACTTGGCGAGTCGACTCAAGCCTGGAAAGGAAGAACCATGGCCTATCTCAACCAGAGTGGTTTGCAAGCGGTTTTGGTCGAAGCCTTTCAGGCGAAAAGGCCTTACCCTTGGGCGCACATGCGGGACACCATGACCGAGGAAGGCTGGAACAGCCTCCGCGAGAGTCTTCCGGACATCTCGCAATTTCGGATGATCGTAGGAATCAAGCGAGGATGCGGGCAGTCACACCACAACCGTGGCATCCATCAGTACCGGCAAGGCATGGCCTGCGCCGAGCCATGGAAAGAGTTCAACACCGAACTTCAAGGCCACGGCTACGACTCTTTTATGCGGTGGATGCTGGGCCTGAAACCCGGACGGTTACCGCTTCCGGATGAACTAGTGTGGTGTCCCGAAGATAGCTGGAGTCAGATGGAGTTTTGGTTTTCGCGGCACGGGTATTGATGGTTGACAACGGGAAGGAACAGGCCATTTTTACCGGAACCGAATAATTCATATGAAAAAACTGATCACCCCAATCTTTAGGCTTGTGCGCGCGGGAATAAAAACCTCCGCATTGCTTTCGGCGCTGCTGGTCTGTGCAACGGCATTCGCGGCGGACGATGGCTGGCGACCTCTATTTAATGGCAAAGACTTGGACGGTTGGCAGCAGTTGAACGGGCGCGCAAAATACGAGGCAAAAGACGGCGCGATTGTCGGCACCTCGGTGCCCAACAGCCCGAATTCATTTCTCTGCACGTTAAAAGAATATGGCGATTTCGAACTCGAGTTCGACGTGAAAGTGGACAAGGACTTGAATTCCGGGGTGCAAATTCGCAGCCATTGCAAGCCTAACGGGCGCGTGAACGGTTACCAGGTCGAGATTGCCATCGGTGGTTTTTCGGGCGGCATTTACGACGAAGCCCGCCGCGGTAAATTCCTGAATCAACAGGAGCCTACCGATGAAATCAAGGATTTGCTGAAGGAAAATGAGTGGAACCATTACCGGGTTATATGCCGGGGGGATCGAATCCAGACCTGGGTCAACGGGGTCCAGGTGACCGATCTTGAGGACAGCATGACCCGCACCGGTTTCATCGGCCTGCAGGTTCACGGTGTCGGCAACCGAACCGACCCGCTGCAGGTTCAGTGGCGCAATCTTCGCCTGCGTGAACTTCAACCATAATCCACGTCAACGAAGTTGAGTTTGACCTTATGCCTGCGGGAACGGCCTTTGTGCCTCCATGCAGGATGATGCCCCAAACCAGCCAGGCAAAGGAGGCTGGTGAGTTGGCTTTCGCAGCGGCACACGGGATAGACCGATATCCTGACGGAAGCCAGTTGTCCTAACAGCGGGACGTCAAGAGAGGTGAACTCGTTACTGCGATCAGGATATCTCAATGCGCACTTTTTCCTTACAATGTTTCGGGGTTGGAGATGGCTGGCCATCGGCCAATCGCAATCATTCATCGTTTCTGTATCGTTTGGGCGAGGTGACGCTGCTCATCGATTGCGGGGAACCGGTCAGCGCGCGATTCAATGCGACCGGATTGGACTACGACAGTGTGGACCGTATTTTCCTGTCACATCTGCACAGTGATCACATCGGCGGTTTTTTCATGCTGATGCAGGGCTTCTGGCTTGAGAAACGCCGAAAAGACCTTTCGATTTGCCTCCCCGCCGACGGGATTGCGCCCATACGCGGCATGTTGAACGCGGCTTGCCTGTTTGACGAATTGTTCTCGTTCCGCCTGGCATTCGAGCCATTGAAAGCGGCAGGCCCGGTCATGGTTCGAAACGCGCGGGTAACTCCGTATCATACGACCCATTTGAACGGTTTCCGGCGCGCTTTTCGGGAGATTTACCCATTGGCGTTTGAATCGTTTTGTTTCCTGATTGAATGGGAAGGTCTGCGAATAGGGCACAGTGCCGACATCGGCGGCCCGGAAGATCTGGCACCGCTGGTGGCGGCGCCCCTGGACCTGCTGGTTTGCGAAATGGCGCATGCGCATCCGGAGAACCTTTTTCGTTACCTGAAAGACAAACCGATCAAACAGATACTCTTCATTCACTTGACGCGGCGGCTCTGGAAAGAACTCGACAAGACCCAGGCGCTGGCCGCGCAGATGCTTCCCGGCATCCCGTTTTCTTTCGCTCACGACGGCGAAGAGGTTCTCTTGAACCGCCAATAAAATCTCGCGCTGGCAGGCCGTTTGAGCGATGAATGATTCCCGATAATGTCAGAAATGCTGAAATCATCGGGCGCCATGGGCGCGGCGACGCTCTCCAGCCGGATTTTGGGGATGGTGCGAGAGATCGTGTATGCGCGTTTCATGGGGGATGGCTGGGTAGCAAGCGCCTTCGTGCTGGCCTTGATGATTCCCAATTTGTTCCGGCGGTTATTGGGTGAGGGAGCCTTGACGGCCGCGTTCGTGCCGATTTTCAAAGCCAAAGAAAAAACCGAAGGCGAGCGCGAGATGTGGTCGGCCGCCAACGCGGTCATTTCCGGCCTCGTGGTCGCGGCGTCGGCAATCACCTTTTTGGTGGTACTGGGGATCAGCCTCGTGCTGGCCATGGGCTGGGCAAAAACCGAAACCCAATTGATGCTGCAGTTGCTGAGGATCATGTTCCCGTACATGCTGCTGGCCTGCCTGGCTGCGGTGTTCATGTCCATGCTCAATGCCCGCGGATTCTTCTTTCTGCCTGCGCTGGGAGCCAGCCTGTTGAACCTGGTCATGATCGCGGCGGTGTTATGGCTGGCGCCGCGTTTCGGCCACAATTTGCAAAGCCAAATCTTCGCCCTGGCGATTGGGATTTTGATCGCAGGCTTGTTGCAGGCCGGGTTCCAGGTTCCAACGCTGCGCCGCCAGGGCTACCGGGCGCAATGGGTGACGCCGTGGGGGAACGAGACGGTGCGCGAGGTGCTTCGGAAAATGGTGCCGGGCACGATTGGCGTGGCGGCTTTTCAGCTCAATGTGCTCGTGACTCAGGGATTCGCTTTCTGGGTCGAAGCCAACATTGTGGCCTCGTTCAACTATGCGGTGCGGCTGATGGAACTGCCGCAAGGCGTATTTGGCATCTCGCTGGCCACTTTCATGCTGCCCACCCTCTCCGGTTTGGCGGCGGAGAAGAAATACGGTGAGTTTCGCGCTACCCTTCGCCAAGGGATCGGTTATCTCTGCTTTGTCAATCTGTTGGCCTCCGCCTTGCTGGTCTCCCTGGCCACACCGATCATCCGCCTACTGTTCGAACGCGGCCATTTCGACGCCGGTTCGACGCACCGGGCCGCCTTCGCGCTGACGTGCCTGGCGCCGGGATTGGCCGCGTTCTCGGTGGTTAATGTCATGGCGCGGGCCTTTTATGCCCTCAACGACACCAAAACGCCGATGCTGATCAGCATTGTTTGTCTGGGGTTGAATCTGGTTTTTTCTCTGTGGCTGGTTTTCCCGTTCAAACAAGGCGGGTTAGGCATTGCCAATACGATGAGCGCCTTGTTCAACGTCGGGTTGCTGTTCTACTCGATGCGCCGCAAACTGCGGGGTTTTGATGTAATGGACCTGAAGAAGCCGTTGCTCGGAATGGTCGCGGCATCTGTTTTCGCTGGCGGCATGGCCTGGGGTCTGAACCGGGTTTGGGAGAACGCGCTGGGCCACACAACACTGGCCTCGCGGATTGGCGCCGTCTTCGCGCCCATGATCGCAGCCGGCTTTCTCTATTTTTCGATCGCCCTGATCATGGGTATCCCGCAGGCGCACGAGTTCCTGGGGCTGTTCCGCCAAAAACTACGACGTCCCAAGTTGAATCTGGTTTAATCCGGGTAGGACCAGAGAATACCGGTATGCTAAGCTTTACCTCCTGCCGGTTCTTCGGGTCCATGAATGCCGCCAAAGGCGTGACCCTGGCCAAGATCGCGGGGAAAGCCCGCGTGTCGTTCAGCCACTGCTATTATTGCCCTTGGGATGCGGGATTGAATGGGGGCAAGACGGTGATCCATGCGCAAGGCGGAAGGCTGGGCATTACCGATTGCACCTTCATCAACCGTCTGCCGGCTTCTTCCAAGCCCGCGCCGCAAATCGTGCTCGAACCAGACGTCCAGTCCGCGATCATCACCGCCAACGAATTTTATGGGCCCGGCACCATCAGCAATCAATCCCAGGGCAAAGTCCAGATTGCCAATAACATTGAACGGACCGACTCCGGGCCGCGCGCTTAGCACTAAAGCGTGGAGCGTGGATCGTGGATCGTAAGAGCGTAAGAGCGTGGCAGCCTTTGGCCTTTAGCCTTTTTCCTTTAGCCGATGCCTTCATCCGCGTGTGAGCAGCATGGTGAATAAGCGGTTAATGACTTGGTAACAACACGGGTTTGCATCGGCCGCCCATTTGCTGTCTCATTTTCGCCATGAATGATTCTGTGATCGTCGAAACAGGCGATGCATCCCCGGATTTGCACCGGGCCCGCCGCCGGGATCGGGAGGTAGCGAACCCGGCGCGGGTGGACCGTTTGCCGCCGCATTCGATCGAGGCGGAGCAGGGGGTGTTGGGGTGCGTGCTGCTGGCACCCAACGAGAACCTGGGATTGTGCCTCGAGAAAGCCAGGAGCGGCGCGGACATTTTTTATGATCTGCGGCACAAACACCTGTTCGAGGTGCTGGTGCAAATGTACGACAAAAAGGAGGCCATCGACCTGATTACCGTGCAGCAACGGCTCCGGGATAACAACCAGCTCGAGGCAGTGGGCGGTCTGGCCTATTTGGCTTCGCTGCCCGATGCCGTGCCTTCGGCGGCCAATTTGACCTATTACCTGGATATCGCCCGGGAGAAATACCTGTTGCGCAAGATGATCATGACCTGCATCGGGGTCGTCAGCCGGGTTTACGATCACGAGGGCGATGTGGACCAGTTGCTCGATGAGGTCGAACGCGACGTCCTCCGGATCAGCGAGGAGCGGGTGGAATCAAGCACCCGCACGATCAAGGATCTGGTGCACAAGGCGATGCATACCATCGAGGAATACCACCAGCGACAGGGAATGCTGACCGGGATTTCGACCGGTTTCGCCGACCTGGACAAGCTGACGAGCGGCCTGCACGAGGGCGAGATGATCGTCATTGCCGCCCGGCCCAGCATGGGAAAGACATCCCTGGCGATCAATCTGGCCGAATACATGGTCATCGATCAGCGCCTCCCGGTGGGCGTGTTCAGTCTCGAGATGACCGCCGAGTCGCTGGTGCTGCGCATCCTTTGCTCCCGCGCCAGGGTGAATCTCCGGGACATCCGTGAGGGATTCATGGCCGAACGTGACTTTCCCAAACTGACCGGCGCGGCAGGCAAATTGGCGGGCGCGCCGCTTTACATCGATGACACGCCGGGGCTGTCGATCCTGCAATTGCGGGCACGGGCGCGGCGGATGGTGCAACAGCATGGAATCAAGCTCTTTGTGATTGACTACTTGCAACTGCTCCATTCTACTTCGCGTCGAGCGGAAAACCGGCAACAGGAAATTGCGGATATTTCTAATGGCATAAAGTCGCTGGCCAAGGAATTGTCAGTGCCGGTCATCGTGCTCAGTCAGTTGAACCGCGAGGTCGAGAAAGAAAAGAATCGCCCGCCGCGTCTGTCCGACTTGCGTGAGTCGGGCGCAATCGAACAGGATGCCGACCTGGTCGGTCTGCTATACAAACCGAAGAGCGGGGATGACGAGGACAACGGTGCGCGGGATGAACAGGACGCGGTGGCGATCAATTTGCTCATTGCCAAGCAGCGCAACGGCCCGACGGGGGAAGTGAACTTGACGTTTTTAAAAGGCTATACCCGATTTGAAAGCGCGTCCAAGGTGAGTCCGGAAGATGCGCCCATTGACCATTGACCGATGAAATTGTTGCTGCGCCGTTACGCCCTGTTCCTGGCTATATTGCTCTGTTATCCTTCGCCGTCGTTCTCCCAAACCGCCCCGCCGCCGCCGACCATCCACAAGATTATCATCAAGAACGTCGGTCCACCCGCCGCCAGCGACAACCTAGTTCGCGCCAATATCCGGGTCAAGGTCGGCGATCCCTACACCCCCGCCAGCGTCGATGATGACGTCCGGACCCTTTATTCGACCGGTTATTTCTACAACGTTCGGGTCGTCGAAGACCGCACGCCCGAAGGGGTCGACTTGACCTATGTCCTTCAAGGCAAACCGCTCCTCACCGGCATCCAGTTTGTCGGCAACAAGAAATACAGCCGCGCCAAGCTCCTCAAGAAGATTTCCTCGAAAACCGGCGAACCGCTCGATGAACGCAAGCTATTCAACGATTCGCAGGTCATCCTTAAAATGTACCAAAAGGCCGGCTACCAAAAGGCCAAGGTCCGGCCCGTGCCAAACATCGACGAACAAGCCGGACGCGGCACGGTCACCTTCGAAATCGACGAGGGCCCCCGGCTCAAGATCGAGCGGGTCGAGTTTGTCGGAGTGCACGCGTTCAAGGAGAAAAAGCTGCGCAAGGTCATCAAGACGCGGCGGCACTGGATGTTTTCCTGGCTCACTGGAAGTGGTGTTCTTAAAGAAGACCAATTCGACGATGACAAGGAAAAACTGGTTGATTTTTACCGGAACGAAGGCTACATCGATTTCGAGATCAAGGACATCAAGTTCGATGAGATCAACCCCAAATGGATGATCATCCGTTTCTTCGTCTCCGAAGGCCGTCAATACAAGGTGGGGAAAATCGATTTCAAGGGCAACAAACTCTTCACCGGCGCCGACATCCTCAAAGGGGTGGCCTCAGGCGGCAAACCCATCCGCCCGGAAATGACGGTCGGCAAGGTTTTTACCCCGAAAGGGCTTGCCGAAGATATCGAGGCGATCCGGAGCTTTTACGGCTCGAAAGGGTATATTGACACCCGCATCATCGCCGAGCGGAATCCCAACACCGAGACGGGAACGATGGACTTGGTCTTCGAGATCGAGGAGGGCGACAAATCGTATATCGAGAAGATCGAGATTCGCGGCAATACAAAGACCAAGGACAAGGTGATCCGGCGCGAGCTGGCCGTGGCGCCAGGCGAGGTTTTTAACATGGTCAATGTCGACCGGAGCAAGGGACGCCTCGAGCAGATGAATTATTTCTCCAAGGTCGAGGCGCGACCGGAACCCTCCGATGCCGGCCCGAACCGGAAGAACCTGGTCGTGAGCGTCGAGGAAAAGAACACCGGCAACCTGATGGTGGGCGCCGGATTCAGCACCGTCGATGACATCGTCGGTTTCGTCGAGTTGAGCCAGGGAAATTTCGACCTGTTCAACCCCCCGTATTTCACCGGCGGCGGCCAGAAGTTCCGCATCCGCACCCAGATCGGCACCCAACGCCAGGACTACGAGATCACGTTCATCGAGCCCTGGTTCCTGGGGCGCAAGCTGGCCCTGAGCGTCGATCTGTATTACCGGGAGCTGGACTTTCTTAGTGACTATTACAACGAACGCGAGGCGGGCACGCGGTTCGGCTTGACCCGCGCCTTGGGCAGCGATTACCTGATCGGCGGCATCAGTTATACCCTCGAGAACATCGGTCTCACTGATATCCAGCCCGATGCGCCGGTGGCCATCAAGCAGGAGGCCGGCTACAGCCTTGTCTCCAAAGTCGGCGCCTCCATCGCTTACGACACGCGGAACAACGCCATGCTGCCGGACAAGGGCCAGCGTACCGAGTTCCTCACCGAGCTGGCTGGCGGTCCCTTTGGCGGCGACCGGGATTTTTACAAGCTCGAATTGCGCTCGGCCTGGTATTTCAAAGGCTTCCTGCCCGGCCACATCATCGAGCTGACCGGCCACGCCGGGGTGGTCGACGCTTATAGCGGAGACCGCGTCCACCTGTTTGACCGATGGTTCCTGGGCGGCATGTACTCGCTGCGCGGTTTCAAATACCGGCGAGCCGGGTCGGACGAGACGTATGATCCCAGCGGCGAACCGCTCGGCGGCAACACTTATTGGTACGGCTCCGCCGAATACAGCATCCCCATCATCCAACGTTTGCGTTTTGCCGTGTTCTATGACATAGGCAATGTCTACAAAGACGCTTATGACTTTGATTTCTCAGATTTCTTGGATGACTGGGGCGTGGGGCTGCGGCTCAACCTGCCCATCGGCCCGTTGCGATTCGATTACGGCATCCCCATTCATACCGGAAGATTCACCGGGAATACCGGGAAGTTCCAGTTCGGCGTCGGTTACACACGTGAATTCTAACCCCATTACCATGATGAAAACATTTTTACTCAAATCCGTTGTATTCAGCCTGGCTTGCCTGGTCCTGGCCTCTCCGGCCATGGCACAAGCCAAGTTCGGTACCGTCAACCTCCGCAAGGTGTTTGACAACTATTACAAAACCAAACAGGCCGATACCCAGCTCAAGGAACGCGCCGCCGATTTCGATAAACAACGCAAGGAGTTCATCGACAGCTATCAAAAGGCCAACGAGGAATATAAGAAACTCCTCGATAGCACCAGCGACCAGGCCGTCTCCGCCGAGGAACGCGATCGCCGCAAGAATTCCGCCGAGGCCAAGCTCCGCGATATCAAGGAAATCGAAGGCCAGATCAACCAATTCGACCGTTCCGCTCGCACCACCCTCGACGAACAAAAACGGCGCATGCGCGAACAGATTCTGCGCCAAATCCAGGAGGTCGTCACTGAAAAGGCCAAGGCCGCCGGCATGACCATGGTCTGGGATACCGCCTCCGAGAGCATCAACAATACTCCAATCCTCATGTATACCAATGGGGAAAACGATATCAGCGACGCGGTCCTGAAAAAACTCAATGAAGGCGCTCCAGCCGATTTCGTTAAATCAAATGCGGATACCTCCATCACCGGCGGGGCCGCGACTGGCTTCGATACCGCCCCCGTGAAAACCAAGTAGTGTCTTCCACGATGGGCGCATTATAGTGCAACCTGCCGGCTTACCAGCTTCTTATTCACCCTCTCCATGGCCACCACCACCGGCGGTCGCTTGTCGGTAAATACTGCCGCATGGCCGCCAGCCGGAATTGCTGGTGGAGCTTCCGGTAGGACCGCCACCCGAAAATCAAATCGATGCTCACACCCAAGGCAAACCACCATAACATGAGGTGATAGGCTTCGAAGTGGCTGTTCCATCCACTCAGTGATACCGCAAAGAGGACCCATGGCAACAGCAGGACGCGTGCAATCGTTCCACTGGCGGCCAGGTGGGTCTTTCTCGCCGACACCCCCAGCCACATCCCAACCCATATCAGGGCGTAATAATCCAGCGCCAGCATGGTCATCCATACCCCAAACGCAATCGCCATGTCCCGCTGCTCTTCCCAGCCGTGCAGGTCCTGCCAGCCCACCCAAAGCAGCAGCAGGTCCAACACCAGGACCGCTCGCATCGGGCCGCCAAATTGCCGCCGCAGTGCCAGCCGCACGCCCCGCAGGATTTCCGGGACGGTCACCGGCGTGCAAAGCAGCAACTCGAGCGCGCCTTCGCGTCGATCCTCGATGAACCGCCGGCACGACTCGACGGCGATCCATAGCTTTAGCGTCACATGCAGGACAATCGCGGTCAGCACTGCCACCGGCGCGGACAACCAATCCTGCGGGTAACGAACGTAACCCCAGGCGAAACTGATTCCGAATAAAGCGAGCGTACCCCAAATCAGTGCCTTCTGCAACCGGTTGCGCCCCGAGAGCCAATAAACCGGATTGATCTCCAACATCTTGACGCGGAGGGCGTTCCGCTCCGAAGCATCGCCGTGGCACCATTGCCGCCAACGCTCCCGCCGCCGCGCCATCCTTGCGCTCGCAGTCCGGTCCCTCCATGAACGCGGCACTATCCCGCAAGCCAACCCCAGAAACAGCCATCCCAGCAGGTGAACCGCCACCAGCGACCACCAATACTCGACCGGCAATCCCCGGCTAACCGACGATGACACCGCCGTGCCAAAAGTGTAAGCCGAGCTGGGAAGTAAAAAGGCAGTGATAAAGCGCGGGTTCGCGCCATTGACCACATGAAACGCAAGCCATTGGCCCAGCAACGGAACGCCCCCTGTGAAAAACAGTATCCACAGGAACGTGACGATCACCGCCGTCCTGTCCTGGCGGCACACTGCGGAAACCAGCATGCCGGCCGACAACGAGAAAAACAGCGTGTTGATGAGCACCAGCACCACGCTCCAAAACAACCGCGCGGATACCCCTCCCATGAGCAGCGGGATTGCCAATATTGGCACGATGGCCAGCAAACCGTAAAAGGCGTTCATCGAGGTCGCCGCCAGCTTGCCCAGCACCACGTCATATCCCCTCAGGTCTGTAAGAAACAGCAACCCGAGCGTTCCTTCCCGTTTCTCCTCGCTCAGGCTGTCAGCCGTTATCCAGATTCCAGCCAGCAACGCATACACATAGGCCATCCCTGCCAGGGCCAAAAACAGTTCATGGCTGGGCGGCTTG
>JAMCZD010000525.1 GCA_023473405.1 Candidatus Omnitrophota bacterium | reverse complement strand
GGACACGGGTTATCAGGGAGCCCTACCAATTTCTTGCCTCGAGATCCCGTACCAATTACGCTCGGGTGCTGTGCCACAACGTCAACAATTGACTCGATAAACGATGAATATCCTGATAGGTGCGATCATTCTTGTCCTGGCTTCGGTCTTCCGCGCCGACGGCGGTGACATGCCCCAACCAAACGACGTGGTTTTTCAAACCGGCTTTGACTCGCCGGCCGAGCGGGAGGCGTGGCCGCCGGCCGATTTCGCCAGGTGGGACACGGGTTATCAGGGAACGACTTCCCTTTGCATTACGGTGCCCTCCGCTCAGGCATCGGGCGGGCACATGATTCGCCTGCCGCTCGACCTGGCCCGTTACCGCCGTTGCCGGCTGTTGTTCGAGTGCATGGCGAAGGCCGATAACGTCAGCAAGCCCCCGGCATCCTATCTGGGCGTCAAGTTCATGCTGCATTACCAGTCGAAAACCGCGGGACCCATTTGGCAAAACGAGGGCGATGTCTATGGCACATTCGACTGGCGCAAACTCGAGTTTACATCCCGGATTGCCCCCGATGCCACCGATGGCGAGATCGATCTCGGTCTGCAAGAGAGCTCCGGCACGGTGTGGTTCGACGCCGTCAAAATCACGGTTCTCAACCACCCGGTGGTGCGTCCCAATCCGCCGGCAAATCCGCCCCCGGCATTCAAGGGCCATGACCTGCCCCGCCTGCGCGGGGTGATGTCGCCGGGTGTCTTCCGCGATGAAGACCTGCGGGTGCTCGGCATGGAATGGAAAGCCAACGTGATCCGATGGCAGATGACGCGCAATTGGGGCCGTGCCGGCACCGATCGCGACCTGGCCGAGTACGACCGCTGGCTCGATGGCAAGCTGGACGAGTTGGACAAGGCGCTCGAGGCCTGCCGCCGGTACGGACTGAAGGTGGTTGTGGACATGCATTCACCGCCGGGAGGACGTTATCCGAATAACGACCTCGCCATATTCAATGAGCCGAAATACCAGGACCATTACGTGGCGTTATGGGAGAAGATCGCGCGCCGTTACAAAGGCAACCCCGTTATCTGGGGATATGACCTGGTCAATGAACCCGTCCAGAATGCCCCGTCCCCGCCGGGCGTGGCCGATTATCTGGGCGCGCAGGTGCGGGCGGCAAAGGCCATCCGCAAGATCGATCCGAAAACGCCCATCTTCATCGAGGCTGCCGAGTGGGACTCGGCTGAGGGCTACCGCGACCTGGAACCCGTCGATGTGCCGAATGTGATCTACCAGGTCCACATGTACGTTCCCATCGAGTTCACCCACCAGGGTGTCTTCGGCAAGTGGACCCCCGCCACGTATCCGGGCAAGATCGGCAACACATATTGGAACAAGGACCAGCTCCGCAAAGTCCTTCAGCCGGTCCGCGATTTCCAGCTCGCTTACAATGTCCACATTTACGCCGGCGAGTTCAGCGCGATTCGCTGGGCGCCGGGTGCGGTCGATTACCTGCGCGACTGCATCGACCTGTTCGAGGAATACGGTTGGGACTGGACCTATCACGCTTATCGCGAGTGGGATGGCTGGAGCGTCGAGCACGACAGCGACCCGCAGAACCACCAACCCTCCCGCGAATCAACCGACCGCAAAAAACTCCTGCTCGACTGGTTTGCGAAAGACGTGAAACCGTAAGTCGGGACCGGACCAGGCTAAATCAGTTTTCCAGTGCCCGGTAGGTGATGATCACCGCGCCGGGCTTCTCCGGAATCGCCACCCGCAAACCCTGGTCCATCAACTCGCGCCCGGAGAGGACGACCTCATCCTGTGTGTCACGGTTGGTCAACCGGTATCGAGCCTCCGGATTCAACCCGGCCAGGGGCAATTGAGCCGACGCGTAAATGCTGTCGTTCCGGCGAAATGCCTGGACGAAGCCCGTCCCTGTTTCGGGCCGGTTGAATTGCCACGCAATCCAAAGGGTCTCGTCGAGGCTGTAGGGCGTCAAGGGATAGTAGTCGCCGAGAAAGTCATCGGCAATCGACCGCCAATCCTCGCTCAACCGACGGAAGACGTTCCAATCAACCCCTTCTTTGCGCACGTCCCAACAGAAACCAAAGGCCGGGCAGAAGTGACTTCGCACCGCATAGGCGAGCTGGCGCTTATTGTAATAGACGCCCTGGCCGAAGTAGGGAATCCACGTGGCGATGCCATAGGTGTGCCCTTGATTGCCCAGCGCGTAGGCGGGATCGCCGGCGAACGACTGGTAATCGCTGCGCAGAAGCGGCACCGCGCGCCGCAGGGTCTCGATGTCGTTGCGCCGGCCGCCGGAGGCGCAACTGTCGATCAACATCCCCGGATGCCGCCGCCGGAGTTCATCCCAATAGGCCAGGTAACCCTCGATATGGCGGATTTCCGTCATGCCTTGCCGGTCGGGCGCATCATGCCCGCGCCAATACTCTAGCGGATCGATGTTGAAATCCTGCCGGTAAAGATCGATTCCCTGCTCGTTCAACAGCTTGTCAATATGTTCCACCAACCACCCCCGAGCCTGCGCATCGCCGAGATTGAGCAAACCGCCATTGGCTCCGCCGAGAATCCACTCGGGATGATTCATCGTCAGCCAAGTGCCGGCGGCGACGCGCTCGGGCTCGAACCAAAGAATGAGCTTGAGCCCTTGGGAATGCGCGTAATCGCTGACCGCTTTGATCCCGTTCGGGAACCGCGTCGGATCGGGTTCCCAGGTGCCGACCTTGGGCCAACCGCCCGGACCGCACGGATACCAACCGGCATCCATCCACCAATGCGTCAATTTAATGCCCTGCTTGGCATAGGTGTCGATAAAACGTCGCTCATCCGCCTCGTTGCACATCAAGCCGGGAAAGAACCCGCCGCTGCACGAATCAAAAATCGGGGCAGGCGTCTTGCCCTCCGGACGTGGCATGTTGTGGGCGATCATCCATCGGCGCCACACGTTTTGAGCCCGAACACGGTCCTGCCGCCAAAACTGCAGCACGATTCGAGGCGTGCGGATTTCCTCGCCCGGATGAAGCACCAGCCGGGTCCGTTGCTGGCCGCCGACAATGCGAAGACCGGTGGTGTCAGGCTTGAACTTCGTTTCCCATTGGCCCGGCCAGCCGATGACGGCGATTACCCCGCCTCCCGGCAGTTGGACATTAAAGTAGGGGAAAGCCCCGGTAGTCGGACGTCCGCCGTTGGGCGCGAATCGCTGCTCGCGGCCCGGTTCCAGGACGAGGCGATGCGGCGCGTAACTGTCAGGCGTGCAATTGTCGCCGGTATGGTGATAAAGCACAAACTGGCCTTCCCCGCCGCTCTCGAACCGGTCGTCCAATGCCTGAATGTCAGCCAGAATCGGTGTATCGGCTGAGCCGGCATTCTTGAAATAGAGCGTCCATTCAACGGTGGGGAAATCGCGGTACTCGACCGCCTCGCAACGGACTTGAAGCGCGGAGCCTGGATCGGCGTAGTTGATGGTATGGTGGATGCGAACCGCGTCGATATCCTCTTGCTTATTTTTGCGCGGCCAGGTTTTGAGCAGTTCTGCGGACGGCTTGCCGCCATACTCGAATGAAAAGGGCGGATCGATCGAATAGGACCTGGGGCGGTCACTAAATAGCGCCATCTCGCCCAGCCAGAGGCGTTCCCCATCGGCCAGCGTGACCAGGACATCCACCCAGGCGGATTGATCGCAGCTATTGCCATCGCCCGCATCGTTCACTTCCAAAATGAATTCGCGCACACCATTCAGCTCGGCCAGGACCGGTTGCGGCGCCATCCCCTCGTGGAGCACGCCGGAACGAAAGGCATCCTTCCCTTCGACCTGGACGGCGCACACGATGCTGCCCCGGCCGCCGGCGGTCATGTCGTTGCTGTTGATCCCAAACATGGCGGTCAGCGATTTGCCCGGACCGGGAAGCCTGACCAGGATGCGGCTGTTGGCATGGCAGTAAAAACCGCGTTTGTACACCTTGCTCCCCAGGATCAACGGACGTTCGCCGTGGCAGTTGAGCGTTACCGGGCCATAGGCAGTCAGCACGTGCAGTCCGGGAGCGATTTCAGGCTCGAGAATAGTCTGCCGGAACTTCGCCGCCGCAAAACGTTGGGCCTCAGCCATCTCATCGGCGCTGGACAAATCCGCCCGCGCCGATGCAACCACGGCGAGAAACAGCGCTACCGCGGCCACGCCACTTCGGATGCGGCACCTCCGGTTGTCGTTTGCATTCGCTGCGAGGTTGCCCCGTCGCAGTAACGCCGGATTGGCATTGGTTGATTCGTCTTCAATTGTTTTCATAAGACCTTTCTTGTTGATCGAAGCGCGGCTTCTCGAGCGCACCGTGAAGATGGCGTGGAATACTCGATACACAACAGGCAAACCATCGACGCCTCGAGTATATGGGCTTGAACTCTTCGCGCTACCGGGCGATGCAATGGTCCGGTTGATTGTCATGGTGCCATCCCCGATTGTATCTCCAAGTTCCGGCCAACGTTTGGCAGGTTCCCCATGCGGTTCGACCGCTTGATCCAATACGGGGCTTTTCATTTGGGTAATTGGTTTATAAAGAGCTCCGCCCGGCTCGTCAATCCCCGTCACTGCAGACTCAGCGTCGTCTCCCGCCGCAACCGCCACGCCAACTGCACTTTCACCGAAGCGTTGGACGGAAGCCCTTGAAGTTGTGCTCGCCTGAGCCGCAGCTCCGAAAGCGTCTCGGTGACAAGGCGCCGCGCCCGTTCCTCAGCCCATTCGCGGCGCTCCTGCCCGAAATGATTCGGCCCGATTCGCCCCTGCACCTGCGCGAGCAACTCCTCCCGGATCGAGGATGTAGAAATAATAATGGGTGTAGCGGTTGCGCTGCTTCTGCAAGATGCGGTAATTGGGGTCCTGGGTGGGGTATTTGGGCTGGCGGATGGCGAAGGTCGGCCCCTGTTCCATGCCGCGGAGGATGAAATAGCGAAAAACTCATCTTTGGTGCCTGCTGGTGTATTCTTGTGTCTCCCGGCTCCACCGTGCCATCGGTGAAATCCGTGGTTTGGATTCTTAAGTCCAGTAAACTGGGTAAGCTAATAATCGATGGTCCGCCCCCCGCGCCAAGACCCGTTTTCTTTATCCCTCAGGAAAGCAGGAAGGCAGAAAATGCAATTTACCTTTCCTTGTTTCCTGTTTTCCTAAGCGATATTTGAGGATGAATCAGGTGGCATGCCGTGGCGCCATTTAAGCGAGCTTGCCTGGCTGCAAGGTTGGGCCCATGCATGGGGACAGCTCGGTTCGCTTTCCAGCTTGGTGCGCACCAGCAGGAAGGGCAGATCAATATTTGAAATATCTTTTGCTAGCACTTTTCCTCAGCTTCAATCCGGCGCTTATCCATTACCTCCTCCAAGCGCCGGCGGCGCGCAACGCGTGTCTCCCGGAATGCCAAATTCTCCCAGCACGCGGTCCGCGCGCAGCTACGGTACCCGCTCGGCCCGCAGATCATTTCCAATTACCTGTTTTCGGTTTCGCTGATTAATATTGGCCTGGGCCTGGTCGCCAGTGGCGGCCTCTTCTTGCTGGGCGTGCCGAACGCCGCCATGTGGGGAATGTTGGTGGCGTGCCTGAATTTTGTGCCGTACTTCGGCCCGGTCGCCGGCATCCTCTTGCTTAATTGACCGGCCAGAACAAGGAAAAAAAGCTTAGGCCATAATCCTCTAATGCAAAGATTATAGGACCGACCCCAGGAATTGGGGTAAGGGCAATGCGATACTGCGAAAGGAAGTATTTGGCCACGGGTTACGGGTGATCCGGATCGAGCGGTGGTGGTTTTATTAGTGTAATTCGAGTGATCCGCGGTTTGGTCCGGTGTTCGACATTAGGGTGCCCGCGAGCTGTTCGGCGAGAGGTTCTGGCGGATCTCGGTTGCGACAGCAGTCAAGGATTTGCCGGAGCCGGAGGCGAGGCCGGCGGCGAGGCCCGAGACATACGCAGCCGACGCGGAGGTGCCGCTGACTAGATAGGTTTGGTTGTTGAAGTCTATGACACTGGTCCCGGGTGCCACGGCGGCGACGAAGCTGCCCCGATTGGCGTAAGGGGCGATATTGCCGTTTTTGTCGCCTGCGGTGGTGGCCAGCACCTCGGGGTAAGCGGCGGGGTAAACGGGCGCAGTGGAGGGTTCATTGCCGGCTGAGGCGACAAACAACACGCCCTGCTGATAGCTCTCCTGAATCACCTGATGAAGCAGTGTGCTGTCGCCGGGCCCGCCCAGGCTCAGGTTGACGATGTTGGCTCCGCCTTTCACGGCGGCATAGATGCCGTTGGCAACGTCGAAGGTGGTTGTGGCGGTGTTGTTGCCATAGACGTCCACCGGCAGAATCCGCACTGGACTCCCGTCCGATGGCTGCGATGCCAAGGCAAGACCGCGCAGGATGGTCTCGGCCATAGAAGTGCCATGCGTGGGGGCATTGTCCGCCGGGTCAGCCTTGCCGGCGACGGAAAGCGAGCTTAGGACAAAGTCCGCGAGCGACGCGGCTTGCGGTTGAATTGGCGTATCCACCAGGCCAATCACCAATTGATGCGAGCCCTTGCCATTGGCGGCCTTGAGGTTCAGCGGCAAGGTGGAACTGAGCGACAGGGCATCGGTGCGGGAGGGATAAGCCACGGTGTAATTTGAATCAACTCCGCTGACGTCAGGATTCGCCTCGAGGATGGCGCGCGCGGCGTCGGCGTCGGATGCATCATCGAATTGGAGGCGATAGGCGTGGAGTTCATCGGAGCGGCCCAGGATTTTGGCGCCCAGTTGGCGGGCCAGTTCATCGATATCGCTCTTGCCATTGGGCTTGAGAATTACGACCAGTTCGTTGGCAATACGAGCGCTTGAATTGGTTTTGGGAGGCGCCAGGTTAACCAATTGAGTCGCCTCTTGCATCGAGGTGCGGAAGACAAAGAGCTTGGGGGCGGCGTTGGTTTGAGGCAGCAACGCATAACTCAGGTTGCCCAACAGACGCCCCAGGGCTTCGTTGATCGGGAGGTCCCGGAATCTGGCCGAGACAGTATGGCGGGTATCCGGTTCGACATAGATCTGCCATCCGGCGGCCTCGGCGATCTTTTGCAATACCTGTTCAAGGCTCCAGGATTCGATTCGGGCATCCACGCGCTGGGCATCCGCCCGCCAAACCAGGACCTGGTTGCCCGCGTCCGCCACGGCGCCATTCACGGCCCAACTGAATACCAGGGTGCATGCTAATAAACTCGCTCCCGTATTCCGGATGATGTTCAGAGATCGCGCACACCAGTTCATTGCCTCGAAAATACCTTAAATAGAACAATTGTGCGACAAAAAGGTTGCGACTGGGGAAGAGACGAGATTTTTCGTTTCCCTTGTTTGCCTGGTGTTTTAAATCCTCACGCATCCTTTGAGCACCATGGGTGCGACGCTATTGAAGCCTGGGTCAACGCTCCAGGAACGGTACCCCAAACAAATCGAAGGGCTGAAAGCCC
This sequence comes from Candidatus Omnitrophota bacterium, assembly GCA_023473405.1. Taxonomy (GTDB): domain Bacteria; phylum Verrucomicrobiota; class Verrucomicrobiia; order Limisphaerales; family UBA1319; genus JAMCZD01. The sequence goes on along the minus strand of JAMCZD010000525.1, from coordinate 4,863 downwards.
GTGCCAGTCATGCGCCGTTGGCGCGCTTCCGTAAGAAAAAGCGGGACGCAGTTGCTCCCGGGACCGCGGGAAAATCCATCTACCGGATTAGTATTGGGCCACGAGGGTGACTTTGCCGCTGAGGCCGTCCAGGCGGATAGCTTCTTTGGCCTGGTCAAAGGCGTGCCATGGATTGCCATCGACGGTCACGCTTTGAATCGGGGCCGCATGGGGATGGCGCAGGCGGAACAACACGGCCTTGGGCAGGCGGCGGGCCGGTATCGTGACGGTGGCGCTGATTTGTCCATGGTCCACATTTGACACGATCTCATAGGCGACCGTGCCGAAGTGCGATGGTGCGTTCTTGACGGCAATTTTCTTGTCCTGTTCGAGCCAGGCTCGAGGGGTCGCCCGGGCCAGCCAGAGTTGATCGGCGTCTTCCATGACGAACATGGCACGCATACGTTCGAGGAAAGCGCCGACTTCGAACGTCTTATCGCCGCCGTTGCCTTCGCCGGTGCGATTGGGGTGTTCGCGAAATTGGTAGCCTTTTTCGGGGTCCACATCGACGGCGTACTGATTGAACATGGACCGCAGGTAATTCGGAACGTCGTCGCGGAAGATGTGCGCCAGGGCGGACTGTGAGTAGCCGCACTGGTAGTAATACGCGCCGATGGTGAACCAGGCGTCGGGATTGTTGGGTTGGCGTTGGGCGGTGTGCATCCGGACCATCCAATTTTCGAGATAGATGCGGTCTTCAAGCACGTCGAGCAATTCGTCCAGCCGCGGATCATCGGCGGGCAATACCCCCAGGCCAAGAGCGGCGGCGCCGCAGTCGCTATCCATTACCAGGCTGCCGGCGTGACCGGCGCTGTACGGGTTGGCGATTTGATCGCAAAGTCCGCGCAGATAGGGCTGAGGCGGAATGTAACGGCGGCAGGAGCCGTCCCGGGCTTTATCCACGGGCGCCAGCAGGATCGAGCGGTCCACGGCCTTGATGATGGCGCGCCGGTACTGTTCAGCGTCGTCCCAAAACCGGGCGCCGGCAGCGGGATCGACGTCGGCAATGGCGGTGGCGACTGTTTTGAGGCCGCGCCAGTAAAAGACGTTGGTTTGGTAAAGGCTGCGCCAATCGGCGTAATCACCGAGCTCGCAAGGGGGGATCAAGCCGGCTGACCATGAATTGGGGCCGACCTTATCGAGCCACAGGTTGCGCTGGCCGACGATCCACTCGGCGGCGGCCTTTAGATTGGGGAGGTGTTCGGTGAGCCAGGCACGGTCGCCCGAGAGGAGGTAATGCTGGGCCATGGCGTAAAGCATCGAGCCGTGACCCTGGGAGTGGTTCAGGTCCCAACCGCTGACGTTGAGTGCGCCTACCTTGTCGAAGAACAAACCGCGCGCCACGAGAGTGCCTTGGGATTTGAACCAGGGACCGAAGCCGTTCTTGGTCATGGCGTGTTCGCCCAACAGGTCGAGGGCGTTGAAGATTCGCCAGGACTCCTGGCCGAGCAAGGCTTTATAGGGCCAGATATAGAAGAGGTAGGTATCGCCTTCCTTGATGCAGCGGCGTTTGACGTGCCAGAAGGCCAATCGCCAGGCAGTCGAGGCCAGTTCGTCGGGCACGTCGATCTGCATGGGAGGGTTATCTTCCGGTTCCGGGTAAGGTTTGCGCTGGGTTGTGTATTGGTCGGCTAATGCACGAGCGATGCTTTGTTCAGGCAAGTGCCGCACCCGCTGGCGGATGGTTTCCAGTCCCTTGGCTGCTGTCTGCCGCTGATATGGCAACCCGGAAAGGCCGCTGCCGCATCGGGTCACGAAGAAACCCATGCTTCGGACCAGCAGCGGTTCTCCGGCCTCGAGGTCTCTGGGGGCAAAGGAGAAATTGCCGGCGGCGGTTCGGACGGTTACCACGGTTCGATTGGGGTGAAAAGTGAGCAATCCGGTCGACCCGGTTGGCAGGTCGCCACCGGGCTTGAACTTGACCTCTTGCGCGTCATTGGCGACGTAGAGAACTTGGGCCTGGATGCCGCGCCGTCCTGACTGTGCAGAGACGGAACGCCACTGACGCGGTCCGGTCAAGCTCACGCCGGCGTTGGCGTCGAGCGGTTTTATGTCATCTAATTGTCCGTTGTAAATTTGGATCTGACCGTCGAAGACTCGGTCGTGCTGATCCGGTTCGAAGCCCCACTCGATCTCGATGGAAATGGGGGTAAGGGAACACACGCCGAAGGCACGGAGTTGAGAGACAACAGGGCGCTTGCCGGTACCCGAATAACGCAGACGGATTTTGTCCACTAGAATCAAACCCTGCGGATCAGCCTGGAATTGGAAGGACGGCGGATACTGGCTGAGGCGTTGAACAACCAGGTCGCGGTCCGTTCGGAAGACGACCTGTCGTCCGTCCGTGCTTTTAGAGGCGGCACCTGGGAACGATTCATACTGACGGGACCACCAGGTTGGCCGGTTGTCTTGTTTGGCAGTGGGCGTGTTGGTGGTTACCTCGAGAATTAATTGAGACAAATCAGGGATTGGCTCGGCGAAGGTCACCTCGATTTCGCGGACCGGTCGATGTTCTTCCCACATAATACCGGCCAGGGTATCGGCTTTGCCGTCGGTGAGCCATTGGGTCTCGGCCGGGTTCTGCTCCGGAGGCAAGTCAGCGCGGTAGTGCAGGCCGAAGGGCGCCAGGTCAAAAGGCTGGCTTTCGGCGCCTGGGGCGGCGGCCGCGATCGCATCGCTCGCGGCGCCGGGTGTGCTGTCAGCCAGGACGCGCGGCCACGGCAAATATTGGGTGCCTACGGCCGCTCCAGCCATGATGGCGGCTCGGTGAACAAACTCACGGCGCGAAGATCTATGTGTCATAACAATTGCCTTTATCCGAGTTGATTTACGGTCTTGATTCTTCTTGATCCCAGCGAGGTCTGTCAAGGGCAGCCTGCGCGAAGCAAGCCATAGCAAGCGTTACTGCCTGGCAATGAGTGAAAAGGATGGTGGGCGATGAGGGATTTGAACCCCCGACCTACTGCGTGTAAAGCAGACGCGCTAACCACTGCGCCAATCGCCCAACCGGTTGTTATCTACCACCCGAGCGGATTCGGAACACCTTCCGCGACCCTGTAAATGTCCTTTTTTCGCGGCCAGGCAAAGGATTACATTCCGTTGGAGCCCTATTTCGCATGAATCCGGTGACAAGGCAAGCCGGTTCGACAGGCCCAAAGCAATTTGAGTGCGAGACAAGGCGAGGAATACGGCATAATGAGTCCGAGTTCGGATAGGGGGGACAGAGAATGTTCCATGCCGGGTCTGGGGAACAGGTCCCCGCCGGGCTTACAGGGCGCGGATGAATCGTTTTATTTCTGCAAGGCGCGCTTTGGGTTGTTTTTTGGTCAGGCGAGGGAACTTGCCGCCGAAGGTCAACAATTCGCCGTGGCGGGTGATCATGAGTTTATCGCCTTTGGTTTGGATGTCGGAGATGCCTTTGGCGCTGGCCATGATTTTTATTTCGGTACTGGTTATCAACAGGTCGACAGCCGGCGGCTGGGGGCCGAAGCGGTCGCGCAATTCCTTTTGCAAATTGGTAATGTCTTCGGGTTCAGTTGATTGGGCGAGCCGGCGATAAATCTCGATACGGTGCCGTGAGTCCTGGATATAGGAGAATGGGATATAAGCGGGGGCCTTTATCGCCGGGGGCGATGGATTGCGGAAGGCGACAAGAGCCGGCTGTGGCGGCCGGAGAGCGGTGAGATCATCCCCTGTATTTCCGTCTGCGGTCCCGGACTCGAGTGCGTTGATTGCCGTTGGGGCTGGGATTTCATCCGCGGGGTTAAGGGCGAGGAAATCCATCTGTAACTGGACCTGGATGCGTGGTTTGACGGGTTCGCCTTTGAGGGCGCTGACGCTTTGTTTGAGCAATTGGCAATAGAGATCGAATCCGACGGCGGTGATATGGCCGCTTTGTTCCGGTCCCAGCATATTGCCGGCGCCGCGGATTTCGAGGTCGCGCATGGCGATTTTGAAACCGCTGCCGAGGCTGGAGTATTGCTTAATGGCGGAGAGGCGTTTTCGGGCATCGGCGAGCAAACCGGCGTGGCGCGGCAGGAGGAGGTAGGCGTAGGCCTGGTGTTTGTAGCGCCCGACGCGTCCGCGCAATTGGTAGAGCTCGCTCAAGCCGAATCGGTCGGCGCGGTCGATGATGATGGTATTGGCGTTGGGGATATCGAGACCGCTTTCGATGATGGTGGTGGAAAGGAGGACATCGGCCTGTGCATTGACGAACTGGGTCATCACTTCCTCGAGTTGGTCACTTTCCATCTGGCCGTGACCGACGACGATGCGGGCTTGGGGAACCAAGGACGAAAGGCGTTGGGCCACGGTCTCGATCGTATCGACGCGATTATAGAGATAGAAAACCTGGCCCTGGCGGTTCAGTTCGCGCTGGATTGCGTTGCGGATAACGCGCTCGTCGTAGGGAACGACGATTGTCTCGACGGGGAGCCTGTCCTGGGGCGGAGTCTCGATGGTGCTCATGTCGCGCGCGCCGGTCAGGGCGAGGTAGAGCGTTCTGGGAATGGGCGTTGCGCTCAAGGTAAGGACATCCACCAATTGGCGGAGCCGCTTGAATTTTTCCTTTTGGACCACGCCGAAGCGCTGTTCCTCATCGATCACGACCAATCCCAAGTCTTTGAAGGCGATGTCGTCTTGGATAAGGCGGTGGGTTCCGATGACGACATCCACCGAACCGGAGGCGAGGTCGCGGATTACCTGTTGTTGTTCGTGGCGGGAGCGGAATCGGGAGAGGAGTTCGATTCGGATAAAGGCAATTGTTATGACACATAGATCTTCGCGCCGTGAGTTTGTTCACCGAGCCGCCATCATGGCTGGAGC
>JAMCZD010000009.1 GCA_023473405.1 Candidatus Omnitrophota bacterium | reverse complement strand
TTCACTACGAGCGAACCGAAACCTGGTGGGAACAGTCTCGCGCCTGGCACGAATACCTGGCGCGCTGCCAATTCCTTTTGCAACAGGGACGTTTCGTGGCCGACATGTGCCTGCTGGGCCCCGAAGGCTCGCCGCAATCGTTGAATGCCCAACAGTGTTTCATCTCGAAAGAACCAGGCCACGGCGGCCAGCCGCTGGAACGTCCCGGCTACAACTTCGATACCTGCCCGCCCGAGGTCGTGCTTAATCGAATGTCCGTGAAGAACGGGCGCATCGTCCTGCCCGATGGCATGAATTACCGCGTCCTGGTCTTGCCGCGGGTGGACACCATGACGCCCCGGCTGCTGCGCAAGATCAAGGAATTGGTCGAGGCCGGCGCAACGGTTTTCGGGGCGCCGCCGTTGAAATCGCCCAGCTTGAGCGATTACCCCAAGTGCGATGATGAAGTGCGCCGGCTGGCAAACGAGCTGTGGGGCGGCGGGACTGCCCCGGCTCAACCCACTGAACGCCGGGTTGGCAAAGGCCGCGTCTTTTGGGGCAAGGAATTTCAAGAGAACCGAGACCTCGAGGAAATTGCCGCAGCCCGGCTCGGTTCCGCCAAATGGATTTGGCGCAAGGAAGGAAATCCCGCTGTCGCCGTTCCACCCGGCACCCGCTATTTCCGCCGAATCGTGATCACACCGGACGGAAGCCAAATCAAGTCCGCCTCGCTCGTGATGACGGTCGACAACTCGTTCGAGTGTTGGGTGAACGGGCATTTGGCCGGCTCAGGGGATAATTTCACGCGGTCGTATTCCATGAACGTCGCAACCTGGCTCAAACCCGGAACAAATTTGATCGCCGTGGCCGCGGTCAACGGAGCCGAGGCCCCGAACCCGGCCGGTTTAATTGGTTCGCTAACCATTAAATATCAAGACGGGCAAACCCTCGCGCTGGTCACCGACCATCTGTGGCAGGCCGCCGAGACGGTCGGGAACAATTGGACCATTGATGCGACTCCTACCGGCGGTTGGGCAGCGGCGCTGGAGCTGGGACCGCTCGGGATGGGCCCTTGGGGCGATGTGGACCAGGCCATGGCGGCTACGGACATCTTCCCCGATACCACCCTGGTCTGCCGGTTGCTCGAACAGATGGGCGTTCCGCCCGATTTCAGTTGCCAAACGCGGAATGGCCCGGAATGCCTACGCTATATCCATCGCGTTCTTGACCAAACAGATATCTATTTCGTTGCCAATAAGAATCCCCGCCCCGAAGACGCCGTGTGCTCTTTCCGCGTCAGCGGCAAACGACCCGAGCTATGGCAGCCGGACTCGGGCCGCATCGAGCAGCCTGCCGTTTATGCCGAGGCGGACGGTTGCGTGCGCGTGCCGATCCACTTCGAACCCCACGGCTCCGTGTTTGTCGTCTTCCGTGAAAGCGCCGGGCTCGATCATGATCGTGCAACCGCCGTGACCCGCAATGGTGAAACGGTGCTCGATACGGTTTGGCAATCGAATACCGCGCAACCGGCAAGCAGCTCCGGAATGGACGTGATCAAGGTGGTTCGCGGGTCGAACGCAGAACTCGAAGCCGAGGTCCGCCAGCCGGGGACTTACAAGCTGAAGATGGCCGATGGCCCGAGCCTCGCGTTCGAGATTCCTTCAGTCCCCGCGCCAATCGAGATTCACGGGCCGTGGGAGGTGCATTTTACCCCCGGCTGGGGCGCTCCTGAGAGCGTTACCTTGGACAGGCTGGTTTCCTGGAGTGATTACCCCGACCCGGGGGTGAAATACTATTCCGGCACCGGGACCTATCACGCCACCTTCAACTGGAACTCGCCCGCCCAAAACCAAAACCATGAAACCAAGGTTTATCTCGACCTCGGCAGGGTCGAGGTCATGGCTCAAGTCAAATTGAACAACCGGGATCTCGGTATCCTCTGGAAACAACCGTACCGCGTCGACATCACTCGAGCCATTAAGCCGGGCGAAAACACCCTCGAGGTGGCAGTGGTCAACCTTTGGATCAACCGTATGATCGGTGACGAACAACTCCCCGAAGACAGCGATCGCAATCCCAACGGCACCCTCAAGTCCTGGCCTCAATGGCTCGAGGAAGGCAAGCCTAGCCCAACCGGGCGCTTCACCTTCACCAGTTGGCGGCTTTGGCCGAAAAACTCACCCTTGCAGCCCTCCGGCCTGCTCGGGCCCGTAACCCTCGAGATGACCAGGAAAACCGTGCTGCACGCGGAATAAATCCGCCATCCGATGAGCACCATAGGTGCGGCCCTATCTCAGCCTGGGGTAACGCCCCAGGAACGGTGGCCCAAACAAATCCAAGGGCTGAAAGCCCGTCCCTGTAGGCCGGGTTCCCTGACCCGGCGTTCAACGCATGAAATATCCGGGCTAGATTAGCGCACGTTAGAAGAACCATGTCTCACGCGCCTCGAGGTGGTCACCAAGCTTTCCGGAGTTGGATGTTGTAGCTCTCCGTGGTAGGTTTGACGAGTGGTGGCATTGAACATAGTGGTGGGAGCGGCGCTTTTGTTTTTCGGTCGCCGCTTGTTTTGGCTGTTTGTGGCCGGGGTGGGTTTTGTGGCCGGGGGCTTATTTGCCACCCAGTTGCTTGCCGGCCAACCGGAATGGGTCATCCTCGCGATTGCGCTGGCGGTAGGGGTGGTCTGCGCCCTCCTATCGGTTTTCCTGCAACGATTGCTCATTGGCATCGCGGGTTTCCTTGCCGGGGGCTACATTGTTTATCACTTGGCGCTGACGCTGAACTATCCGTCGTACGAATGGATTGGTTTTATAGTGGGAGGCATTATTGGCGCGGTCCTGGTTGAAGTATTGTTCGACTGGGCACTGATAGGCCTGTCCGGACTGGTGGGGGCGATCGTCATTTCGGCGAATGTCCCGCTGGACCAAGCCTTGTCAGCCGCGCTCTTCTTTGTGCTGCTGGCAGTCGGAATTTACGCGCAGGCAAAACAGCTCCGGCCGAAACCGATTCCTTCGTGAGACACGGATCGAACGGTGGAATTTCCCCGGTGCCGATGCTTCATGGGGGTTGACGAACCGCATCGAGCCGCTATCCTTTCGGTCTAACATTTGCCCGACGGTACACGATTTTATGGGTATGTTCGACACTACCGGCAGACCGGCGAATCAGGGAGCCCGCAAGCCGGGCACCCTGGAAAAGCTCGCGCGCCTGAACCAAGCCCTCCGCCACGAGGAGCCCGACCGCGTGCCGGTGAGCGATTTCTTCTGGGGCGGTTTCCTCGATCGCTGGCGGCGCGAGCTCGACCTGCCCCCCGACGCCAATCCTTATTTCCACTACGATCTCGACTGGATCGTCACGGTGCCCAACATGGACCCGTGGATTCAGCCGTTCGAGACGCTGGAAGAAACGTCCGAAGGAGTAGCAGTCAGGACCGGATTCCATGCGGTGATGCGCAAGCATTTCGCGCATCCCATGCCCGAAATGTGCGCCTGGGAAACCGACACCATCGAGAAGCTCGAACGCGCCGAGTTCAGCAGTCCGCGCAACCAGCGCCGATTCTTCGCCGCCGGGGATAATCAGATCGCCGGCGTAGGCGATGGTTTCCAGCGAAATTCGCCGGCCTGGATCGACACCGTGAGGTCGCTGCATCCGGACATCCCGGTTTACGGCAGCGTGATCGAGGTGAGCGAGTGCCTCACGCGGCTCATCGGCCAGGTCAACACGATGATGTGGATCGGTGAGTATCCGGACCGCATGGGAGCGGTGATCAACCGGATCGGGGCCTATTACCTCGAGATGGCCAAGGCCGAGATCGAAGCCGGCGCGGGGCTATTGGACGGCATGGTGATCTGGGGTGACGTAGCCTATAAAAAAACTACATTCATGTCCCCGGCTTATTGGCGCAAGTATTTCAGGCCTTGGGTTGCGCAAATCACCGCCCACGCTCATGCCCATGGGTTGCCGGTCATCTACCACGGCTGCGGCAACGTAAAGGCAATCTTCCAGGACTACATCGATATCGGCATCGACGCCTATAATCCGCTCGAAGCCAAGGCAGGCATGGACGTGCTTGATTTGCGGCGGCAGTTCGGGCACCGGATCGGTTTCTGCGGCAACAGCGACATCCAAGTGTGGGAAACCGGCGACCGCGAAGCCATCCGCCGCGAGGTGATCCGGAAGCTCAACGCGGCCAAAGGCGGCGGTTTCATCTTCCAAAGCGATCACTCGGTCACCAGCGCCGTCTCCGGATACATGTATGATTACATCGTGAAGTTGGTCCGTGAATTTGGCCGATACCCGTTGCGCCTGGGCGAGTTTGATGAAGCCGTGTAGAACTCCGATGACACGCCCATGATCACCGCGAATCCGTTCCTTGGCGTTTTCATGCATGCAATTGGCGCCTTTTTCGCCGCCACGTGCTACACCCCTCAAAAACAGGTTAAACGCTGGTCCTGGCAGACCTATTGGATCACCCAGGCCGCTTTCTGCTGGTTCTTGCTGCCGATCATCGGGGCATGGCTGACCATTCCTGAATTGCTCGATGTCCTGCGTGCCGCGCCGCGCGATGCGATGCTCGGATCCTTTCTGCTGGGCGCGGCTTACGGCATTGGCGGAACTGCTTTTGGCGTCTCGATCCGATACATCGGTTACTCACTCACCTATGCCATTGCCGTGGGGCTCTCGAGTGTGCTGGGCACATTGATCCCACCGCTGGTAAAGGGAACCTTGGTTGCCACCCTTTCCAAACCGGGCGCGAGCTGGATCATCGCCGGCATCCTGGTCGGCACAGTAGGAATTGCCGGCACCGGCCTGGCAGGGCGCTTGAAGGAATTGGACCTCAGAACGCAAGAAGGCAAGGGCGATTTCTCGCTCGCCAAGGGGCTGCTCCTGTCGCTGCTCGCCGGTGTGCTTTCCGCCGTGTACGGTTTTGCCCTGGAAGCCGGCGAGCCGATTGCCGATGTGGCATCGGCGCACGGGGCGGGACTGTTCCGCGGGAACGTGGTTTACATCTTCTCGAACTCCGGGGCGTTTCTGACCACGGCCATTTTTTGCCTTTACCTGCATGTTCGCGAGAAGTCGTTCGGCGAGCTGCTCGAACTGCCGCCGGGTGACGGGGAGGCACGGTTGCCGGTCAACTTCGCGATGGCGGCGGTAACGGGTTTGTTTTGGTACGGCCAGTTTTTCTTTTATAACCTGGGACACGTTCGGATGGGGGCGTATAAATTCACGAGCTGGGCGATTCATATGATAATGCTCGTGTTGTTTAGCAGCGTTGTTGGCATTGCGTTGCGCGAGTGGCGCCAGTGCCGACGCCTTACGCGGACCACCATCAGCCTGGCCATGGCAGTCCTGGTGGCCGCGGTGCTGCTTCTGACCTACGGCAACTACATGGGCGAGCTGGCGGCGAAATGACGGAACGATCCGCATCACCTCACCGCCGAACGTTATGAGTCAAGCGAACATCAATCATCAAATAAGGTGAAACATGAATAATGAGCACATTTCCCGGCGGTCGTTCCTCTCGGGCACCGCCCAAGGGGCATCCGCCATCGTTCTCGCCGCTGCTTCGAACAGCCTAACCGCAGTTGCGGCTGGAGCGGACGGGCCCGGTCTTGAATCGAAACGTGGAAGCCAGCGGCTCAGTCTCGATCGACTTCGCGCCTTCGAGAAGCTCGGTTATGGAATGTTCATCCATTTCGGAATGAGCACCTTCCTTCAAAATGAGCTGCCCGATGGCAAAGCGCCTGCCACCACCTACGCCCCGGATAAACTCGATGTCGGCCAATGGATTTCCGTGGCGCGCGATGCCGGCATGAAGTATGCCGTGCTGACCGCCAAACACGTGGCCGGTCACTGCCTTTGGCCAACCAAACAGACCGACTATTCCGTAGTCAACAGCTCTAATAAGACCGACGTGGTCGAGAAGTTCGTGACTGCCTGCCGCGATAAAGGCGTGCTGCCCGGCCTTTATTATTGTTCGTGGGATAATCACAACCGGTTCGGAAGCCAGACCGCCTCCGATCCGCCCGGCTGGAACGCCATGTTCACCACGTCGCTCTACCAGACCTTCCAGACCGCCCAGGTCACCGAACTCCTCACCCAATACGGCCCCATCGCGGAGATGTGGATCGATATCCCGGGCGTGCTCGGACGCGGCTACCGCACGTTCCTCTATCATCACATTGCCTCGCTTCAACCCAACACGGTCATCATGATGAACAGCGGTATCTCGACCCAGGACAATTACAATGTCGATTACGCCTGGCCGTCCGACATCGTCGCCATCGAACGCAGCCTGCCCTCCGTCGGCGGCTACGCGAAATGGAGAGAGATCGAAGGCAAGCAATATTATATGCCGGGCGAGGTGTGCGATCCGATCGGCAAGAATTGGTTCTGGGTGAAAGACGATCTGCCCCGCCCCGACAGCGCCTTGGTCCAGCAATTCCGAGATTGCCGCGCCCGCGGTGTCAACCTGCTCCTCGATGTCCCGCCGGACCAGCACGGGTTGATCCCCGATTACCACCTCCAGGCGCTGAATCGGTTGCACGGCAATGCCGGAATTTGAGTGCGCCCGGTGCGGTGCAGTCCCGCGCAGGCTGCGAGACCCCGATTATCCGGCGCTCATTCTTCTCACAAAAGGTTTGATAATTCGGAAGACCTCGTACTGAATTTTCGGTCGTGGGCCATTCGCAAGAAACTAAGGCGCCTTCGCCAGCCAATCGATCGGCCATCGAGCAGATGGAAAGCCGAGTTCGCGAGTTCTTGGCGACGGGGCGCTACCGCAAGGCGCGCGATGAGTTGAAGCAGTTGTGCAAGATGGATCGCGCCAAATACCTGCCGTTGCTAATCCAGGCGAATCGAGGGCTGATTCGAGCCATGATCGCCAAGGGACAGCATTCCGAGGCCCAGCAAGTCCTGGCTTACTTGAAAACCATCGCCCCGCCGGCCGAAATCCGCGCCCTGGAATTGGAATTGTCAGCCCAAACCGTCCAGGGTGAAGCCCTGTTTTCGGCGGTTCTGCCGCTCCTGGCCGATCCCCGGTCCTCGCTGTCCGAGGCGGAAAAGCGCCGCCTGGCCGACCAGGTAGTCCTGGCCTTCGAACCTTTCCCCGAAGGCAACCCTGCCTTGACGGCGCTGGCCGCCGAGGTGCAGGTAATCCATCGAGCCCTCCAGGCCGTGTGCGAGGGAAACCCGGACCACGCGTTGGAATTGGTCCGCCCGGTCCCGCGCAGTTCGATGGTCAGCCACTGGAAAATCTTCGTCAAAGGCCTGGCCGCCTTTCACTCGAGTTACCCGGAGAAAGGTGCCCGCCTTCTTTCCGAATTGCCCTCGGACTCGGTCCCGGCCATGGCAAGCCGACCCTATCTCATGTTGGCCGGGCAATGGAACGAATCACATGAGCACGGCCCTTGGGCGGAATCGATGGTTCATGCGGTATGCCGGCTGACGGGGCTGTCTGAATTAGGACCGATCCTGACGAAGGCCGATCAATTGTGGCGCAATGGTAACTACGTCGATTCTTACAATCTCGTGCATAAGACGGTCCCGAAGTTTCCATCGGAGGACCCGGATTGGGTAGGCATTTTGAGCGAGTTTTACCTCAACTCAGCCTTTGCGCTGCCGGAGTCTGCTCTTGATGAATACCTTGACTTTTTGGAAAGCAAAACACATAACAATTCAAAGAATCTGACAGAGTTGATGCTGGCCCAGCGCGTGTTGGCCCTGGTCGGGCGGAACGACTATGAGGACTCGTCTCTACAGGACTTGTGGAATGGGTTCATGCAAAACCATCAAAAACTGCACGGCCGCAATCCGAAGCTGGCGTCATTGGCGTATGCGTGGCTGGGGAAAGTCTTTGCCGAGCCCGAGGAGTTTGGCGGTTACTTCTCGCCGCGGACCGAGCTCCGTTATTCGGAAGGCGCCATTGACGCCTTGGAAAGGAGCATCGATCTCGATCCCGGCAACCTGCAGGCGCACCTGAGCCTTTGCGAGGTTTACCGATCGCTCAAGAAGACGAGGGAACGCCAGCGATTGTTGGATCGCATGACCAGGCGGTTCCGCGATAACAAAGACGTTTTGATCCAGGCCGGCGCCGAATGCCTGGAACGTCAAGCCTTTGTCAAGGGCCTCGATTACCTGGACCGTGCCCTTGAGTTGGACCGTCTCAATTCCGCGGTAGCGAATATGTTGGCGTTCGGACGGCTCAAGCTGGCCCATCAATATTTCATTGACAAACGCCCCAAACGCGCCCGGCAAGCGCTGGACCAGGCATGGGAAAAGGTCACGGCCGATCCTGCCAACTTGTTCCGAGGACAATGGTGCCTTTCCATACAAAGCGGTCTGTTGGAACAGTTTTATGGCGATAAGGGCAAGGGTGAACAATGGCTCGAACGCGCTCGAACCGAAAGCCCCTCCGCAGCCGCCTTTTTCCTGTTCGCCCAAATTGCCTGCCGCGTTTGCGCCCCCGCCTCGAGTGCCGACATGCCCTTCGATGCCAACCTCAAGAAAGCCCTCGAAAACTGTCCCTCCGCCGGCGAGGCCGTCGTTCTGGTCCGCATCTACGGTTTTTGGGAAAAGGCGCCTGAATGTCCGCTGTTGGTGCTCGAGGAAGGTTTGATTAGAAAGTATCTCGAGACTGCGTCCCAAGGTGTGTTCACCCGTCAGGAGGCCATCACGCTGATCGAAATGACCGGGCCAACAAGCCCCCTTGGGAAAGACATGGAATCGTTCATTAATCGAATCCTGAGCCGGGACCCGCAAGACCCGCGTTTCAGGATTTACCACCTCTTATGGGCGGGCGATCAGATTGCATCGCCTTCAAACCTGCCTGAGCTCGAGTCCATTGCCCAGGAGGCGGACCGCCGTGGCGACGATCGGACTGCTCAGATCGTCCGTGGATTCATCGGAACGGTTCGTTCCATGCCGCCCCCGGGCTTTGCGCCATATTCGCCCTCGGACGAAGAAGGGCCCTGGGGCGAGTCCGATGAGTTCGAACCGGAATTTGATGAAGACGAGGAATTCAATGAGGCCGAATTTAATGAAATGCTCAACAAGCTGAGCCAAATGTCCGATGTGGAACTCCGCAAAGTCGAAAAGGTCGTTGGTCGAAAAATTCCGCCCCATCTCCTCAATCAATTGATCAACGCCGCTCGTTCCCGCGCCTCTGCACAGTGCCCTACACCACCGCCGCGTGCACCCACCGTCAAACCCTCGCGAAAACCCTCGCCGCCGCCCCCGGCGGAGATTGATCCCGATCAGCTCGAATTATTTTAGGCGATGAATCCTTTTTTGGTCTTAGGCATATCCGTCACGGCGGACGATAAAGAAATCCGCAAGGCCTATCTCGAAGCGGTCAAGATCGCCTCGCCCGAGGCGCATCCGCAACGTTTCAAGGCCCTCAACGAGGCTTACGAGAAGATCAAGGACGAGCCCAGCCGGCTGAATTATTGTCTCTTCAACAAGACCTGCGCGGGCAATTCTCCGGCTGATGCCTTTTTGCGTTACGCCCGGCACTCTCTTAAACCTCGGCCTTTGCGTTTCGAGGCCATGAAAGAATTTCTTCGTTCCTGCGCCAAGTCATGAGCTCTTCCCTCAATTCCTCACCGATGGATTCGTATGGGCTGGACCACGAGTCCACCCCCGGCCAGGTGAATTCCGCTCCCGATGCCAGCACCCCGGCTCCGGCGAGTGAAGCTGCGGAAGCCCGTCCGCCGGGCGATGGCATCGAGCAGGCTTCGGACGCCGCGACCGGTATTCAATCCGCGGCGGTGATTGCCTGGAAAAAGATGTTGCGCATCGAGTTCGATCAGTGGCTTGAAAGCGTCCAGGAGATACCGGCTAGCGGCGGCGCGGCCGAATCGGAGTCGGAGGATGTCGATCTCTACTCCTTTTTCGAGCAGTTAGCCACGCTCACGACTGAGCACCGCAAGGCCAATCGCCGCGTCGCCGAGGCCATGAGCCAATGGGGCGACGCCCTCACCCAGGTCGGCGGCGATCTCCACCTCTTGCGCGAGCGGATGGTTAGTCTCGCCTCCGCCAATGCGAAGCCCGATTCCCTTCCGCGGCATCACTACCTGGCGCTCGTCGAGTTGCTCGACCGGATGTACCGCCTGGCAGCGGCGTTCGCGTCACCCCCAAAGCCTTCGTGGTGGGACGACGACGCCCGCATGCGGCAGGCCTGGGAGACGCAGCGGCAGGCCTTTGACATCCTGCTGAGCCACCTCGAAGCCCTGCTCAAACAAGCCGGGATCACCCGCATCGAGGTCCTGAACAAATCGTTTGATCCGGCGCTCATGGTCGCCGTCGCCGCCGAACCTGATCCGCACCGCCCGCATCAGACCGTAATTGAAGAAATCGTTGCCGGCTATCGTTTGCACGACGACCTGCTGCGCCTGGCCCAGGTAAAAGTCACTCTCAACCCATCGAATCCATGAACGATCTCATTGTCGGCATCGACCTTGGAACCACGAACTCCGAGTTGGCGATCATCCAGGATGGTCAACCCAGGGTCATCCAAGTCAACGGCTCGCCCATCATGCCTTCCTGCGTCGGCCTCGATCCGTCGGGGAAACTGATCGTCGGCCAGACCGCCAAGAACCAACTCGTGGCCGCCCCCGAGTCAACCATCTTGTCCATCAAACGGCGCATGGGTGAAACGATCAAGGTGCCCCTCGGCGACAAACAGTTTTCGCCCGAGGAGATTTCTTCCTTCATTCTGCACGAACTCAAGCTGGCTGGGGAACGCGAATTGGGCCAGCCCATCTCGAAGGCCGTAATCACCGTGCCCGCCTTCTTCAACGAACGCCAGCGCAAAGCCACCCAGGTCGCGGGCGAATTGGCCGGATTGGAAGTGGTGCGGATACTGAACGAACCAACCGCCGCCGCCCTGGCCTATGGCGCCAGCCAGACAGTCGACGAGACTATGTTGGTTTACGACCTCGGCGGCGGAACCTTTGATGTCTCGGTCGTGGTTGTCGAGCAAAGCGTGGTCGAGGTCAAGGCCAGTCACGGCGACACGCACCTGGGCGGCGATGACTTTGACCAGGTGCTCGTTGATTTTGCCGTGCGCGATTTTCAACAGCGCCACAAGGTCGATCTGAGCCTGGACACGAAAACCCTCCGCCGCCTCAAGGTGGTCCTGGAACATGCCAAGTGCCGGTTGTCCGATGAACCCTACATCAACGTCCGCGAGGAATACATTGACAGCCAGCACCACCTCGAACTCGAGATCATGCGCGACGATTACGAACACTTGATCCTTGGCCTGCTCGAAAAGACCCTCGATTGCGTCCATAAATCTATGGAAGACGCCAAATTGCTCCCGAACCAAATCGACAAGGTCATGCTCGTGGGGGGCGCGACCCGCACCCCGGTGGTGAGGCGTCTGCTCCAGGAGCGCATGGGGCTTGATCCGCGCTTTGAGATCAACCCCGACCTGATCGTCGCCATGGGCGCCGCCATTCAGGCCGGGATCATTGCCGGCCAAAAACACCACTCGATCCTGGTCGATATCACTCCGCATACATTCAGCACCTCTTGCTTGAGCTCGAGCCATGGAGACTGGCCGCAGGTGATTTGCGCTCCCATCATTCCACGCAATACCCCCCTGCCAACCAGCAAGTCCGAGTTATTCGCCACCCATTACGATAACCAGTCCGAGGTAGTCGTCGAGGCTTACCAGGGCGAGGGACTGTTGCCCGACCAGAATGTCTTGATCGGCGATTTCCGCGTCGAAGGCCTGGCGAAGGTCCCCGCCGGCAATCCCATTGTCGTAAACTTCGCGCTCGATCTCAACGGCATGCTCAAGGTCACCGCCACCGAAAAGTCAACCGGCCTCGCCAAAACCGTCACCATGGACATCCGCAGCAAGAATGTACTCGACTTGGAGCAGGCCCGACGGAACGTCGCGGCCCTGACGGGCGAGCCTTCGCCAGCCACGCCGGCGTCCAATGCCTCTTCGAACACCACCGCCGACCCGGCCCAGGCCGAAGCAGTGCTTGCAACCGCCAAGAACCTTCGCCAGCGCGGCGAAGCGTTGCTCGCAAAGAACATCAGCGCCGAAGATGCAAACGAAATTCGCAGCCTGATTCATCAAAGCACCGAGTCGATCAAAAATCGCACCTGGGACGCCCTCGCAATATCGAATCAGGCATTGTCCGATCTACTCTTTTACCTCGAGGATTAAACCGTGGAAATCATCTGCCCGGCTTGCGGCAAACTCTACGAGAACAATGCCGGAACCGCCTGCCAGCGGTGCGGTTGCGATTTGGCTAACCTGGCGAGCATCGCCGCCGCCGCCGCCGCGCAGCTATCGGCGGCATCCGCATCCCTCCAGGCCGCTCAATGGTCCGACGCCCTCCAACGCGCCGAACGTTCCTGGTCCCTGCGGT
>JAMCZD010000105.1:11333-12391 GCA_023473405.1 Candidatus Omnitrophota bacterium | reverse complement strand
ATGAGGCCTTTGGCGTCGCCCGGAGTTGAAGGTACCGCGACTAATAAACCGGGGCAGTGCGCCCATATAGGGTAATAAGTGCCGCTGTGATGGGGGCCGGCATTTTTGATAGCGCCCATGCCGACGCGGACGACCATGGGCACCGATACCTGGCCGTGGCTCATATAGCGGAGTTTGCCGGCGTGCTGAATGATCTGGGCGGCGGCCTCGAAGAGGAAATCGGCAAACATCAAATCGGCTATGGAGCGGCAACCTGTGGCCGAGGCACCCATGGCGGCGCCGGTAAAGGCAAGCTCGCAAATGGGCGTATCGATCATCCGATGACCGCCAAATTCTTTCCACAGACCCTTGGTGTGAGCGAAGCTGCCGCCGCGTTCACCTGTTCCTTCCCCGAGGTAGAGCATATTGGGATCGCGCCGCATTTCTTCGGCGATGCCGTCCCGGACTGCATCCAGCCAATTCTGCTCGACCGTCTTGGGTGCGGGGGCATTGGACGCGATTTCGATGGGCAGGGTGCAATGGTTCGGCCCAGACATGTTCGGTTGCCGTGGCGGGGTCCGGCAGAGAGGAAGACTCGGCAAAGGCGATCGCCTCCTGGATACGCCGGTTCACATCGGTTTCGATGGTGGTGAGTTCTTCCTTGGTGGCCAATCCCTCGGCTACGAGCCATTTGCTGTAGCGGAGGATGGGGCACCGGGTCTTCCACAGGTCGAGCTCTTCCTGTGTTCGGTAAGTGCCAGTAAGCGGATCGCCTTCGTGATGGCCGACGACACGATAGGTTTTGGCTTCAATCAGGGTGGGGCCCTCGCCTTTGCGGGCGCGCTCGACCGCCTGCCTCATCGCCTCCCACACGGCCAGCACATCGTTGCCGTCCACGGCAACGCCTGGAATGGAATAGGCAACCGCCCGGCTGGCGATATGGGTGTTTCTGGTTGCCGTGGTCAGCGGTGTTGCCGTGGCGTACATGTTGTTTTCGCAAACAAATATCACCGGCGCATTTTGGGTGGCGGCGAAATTGAGCGACTCGTGAAAGGCGCCGTGATTCGATCCAGATCGGA
>JAMCZD010000105.1:0-11323 GCA_023473405.1 Candidatus Omnitrophota bacterium | reverse complement strand
AGGCCTACAATGGCTTCGATGTCGATCCCGCGACCGCCGCAGCAACCGGTTTCCTTGCCATAGAGCTCGGCCATAACCACCTTGGGCGGCACCCCTTTGGCCAATGCATGCCCGTGGCCGCGGTGCGTGCTGGTGATCCAATCGTCCGGGCGCAGGTGGGCGCAAATCCCCGTGGCCACGGCTTCCTCGCCTACATACAAATGGATAAAGCCCGGGATACGGCGATCACGGTATTGCTTCTGCGCTCCCAGCTCAAATTGCCTAATGAGCAGCATTTGTTCGTACAATTTGAGGCACGTCGAACGACTCGGGGCACTCGGTTTTGCTTCAGCAACACAAGTATCTTTCATAAGCTAACATCAAATGGTCGGCCGCCTTGATGCGACGCATGGACGACCGACGAATCAGTCCCCAATAACGGGGATTCCCA
Source organism: Candidatus Omnitrophota bacterium (assembly GCA_023473405.1). Taxonomy (GTDB): domain Bacteria; phylum Verrucomicrobiota; class Verrucomicrobiia; order Limisphaerales; family UBA1319; genus JAMCZD01. The sequence goes on along the minus strand of JAMCZD010000105.1, from coordinate 10,893 downwards.
AAAAACAACGCAGCCTAATCTAGGCCAAGCCGGTGGGCTTCTGCTTCCCTTTTTCGCTAAATTATTACATTTTTTTGCGGGCTATTGAGGGGCGGCTGATGCGACCGCGGCAGCGATGTCAGTTCTGATCATTGACTCAGGGGTGAGAATTGGGGACAGGGAGCGGAGGCAAGAGGAATCAAAACCGGTTGACGTTGACTGCGACGGGTTGGGTCGAGCAATGGACTGGGAGCCGGAGGCTCCGAGAACCGGCAGATTGGAGATCTGCCCCACGTTAGTCGAGCGGTCTGATCCGGATGTCGGCGATGCGAATGGCCATGTTGGCGAACTCAGCGCCAGGGTGAACCTGGATACCGATCTTGCCTCGGGCGGAACTCGAGTCTTGAACATCGGCCACCTGGTGTCCATTCAGGAATAGGAGCAGGTGATTATTCTGGGCGCGGACGAAGAAGGTATTCCAGCCATTGCGGCGGACGATGGATTCATCCTTGTTCATGGCGATAAACATCTTGCCGCTGCAATAGAGGGAGCCAGACCAGCAAACCGGGTTCTTCCATTCGAGGATATCGGCTTGATAAGCCTTATCGGCATTGGCGTAGCGGAACCAAATCCCGCTATTGCCGGGCCAATCCATGGTCCAAGTTACTTCCATATCGAAATCGCCATAATCAGCTTCCGTGAGGAGGTCGCCGGCGGCCTCGCCGGGTCCCTGGCGTCCCACGAGCATACCGTCTTCGACCGTCCATGTCGCATTTCCTATAGGTTTCCAACCGGCGAGGTCACGTCCGTTGAAGATGGGTTTGAACGCGGTGTCTTCAGGGGTCTGGCGGGCCACCCAACGAATAGCTCGGTAGACGAGGGTAGGATAATTCGGGTTGCGATAGGCCTGAGCGTCGTGGCCAAGTTCGATGTAGACGACCCTGCCTTTGCCATACGGCTTGGTCCATCCGATGACCGGACCGCTGGCGGGATGGTAGGCGCGGAGCAGGATGTGGTCCGCGGGATCGACATCGAAGCCATTGTAGGCCTCGTCGTGAATTGTGAACCGGGACAAGCTCCGGGTAATGAAGTGGGCAGGATCGGCGATGCCAACCGGCAGTTCGACGTCGTGCTGATAGGTTGAAGCGGGCGTTTCGACCCCATTTACGACATGGGGTGCGGTATAGTACTTGCCTCCAATCATGCGCGCGTATTCGGGCCAATCCTGGAAATTGGCAATGGCATGGTGGAGAACCACGAGCCCTTTGCCTTGGAGAATCAAGCCGGTATATGCCTTCTTTTGTTCATCGCTGATGGTTTGGTAGAGGTCATACAAGACGATTGCATCGAATTTTTTTGCCTCGGGCGAGGCTAAGACAGGGAGGGCCTGGGGATGCTCGAGGTGAGTGTATTCAATGTCCGGATCGGCTTTGAAAACGGTATCGAATTCAGCGACGTCATAGGAATGACCGCCGGTAATCAGCAGGACGTTGAGCTTGCTGTTGGAGGCGGGGCTTGCGGCGGAGGCGGTGTTCATGCCGAGACCCAAGAGAGCCGCGAGCAAGAAAATGGACAAACAAGCCGAAACGGTATCGCCGCAGGGAATTTTGGTTCTGATCATGGGCGCATTATGGCTGGGCCATTCGGTGTGGCAACAAAAATTCCGTCTCACGTTGGTGCCGGAGCGCGGGATTCAAGCAGCGGTAACGGCCAGGCGAATGATCTGCGCGGCTTGTTTTTCCTGGGACTGGTTCAAGCGCGACGGCACGGGCAGGATGATGGACCGTTCGAACCAGGCATCGCTGCGGGGGCAAGCGCCTTTCCGGTAATCGAAGACGCTGTGGCCGTTTTCCGGAAGCTTCCACGGATTGCCGGCGGCCGAGAGCGGCACCTTGCCGACCAGTTGGGGGACGTTGGAGTATATATGCATTCCGTAATCGGCCAGGCGGCAGGCGGTGAGCAGGCCATCCGCCTGCATTCGCTCGATGGTTTTCCGCGCTTTATCCGCGCTTTCGAGGATCATGATCAGGAAGCAGCCGGTGTCACCCGCGGGATCGTTCAGTTTTCGGAATGACAATCCTTGGATACCTTCCAGCATCGCTTTGATGCGGAGTTTGGAAGCGCGCATATGGTTTACGATGGACGGCAGCTTTTTGAGTTGGACGGACCCAACGGCGGCGGTCAGTTCGCTCATCCGGTGTCCGCCTCCCCAAGTCACGGCCTCCGGTTGGGTCAGGCACGGTGCGTCATTCACCCATGGGATGCCGACGTCATGAGCAGAGATGCAGCGTTCGTAAAAGGCAGAGTCATTGGTGATGAGCAGGCCGCCCTCGCCGGCGGTGGCATTCTTGTTCCACTGGAGGCTGAACATGCCTATGCGTCCGAAGGTACCGACCTTTTTGCCCTGAAAACTGCCGCCATTGGCCTGTGCGCAGTCTTCGAGCACGGGGATATTGTGTTGATCGGCGATTTGCATGATTGCCTGCATGTTACAAGCCGCGCCGGCCATGTGAACCGGGATGATCAGCTTGGTGCGCGGGGTTATCTTGCGCGCCAGGTCATCGGGGTCCATGCAGAAGCTCTCGTCCACCTCGCACAACACAGGGATGGCATTGGCGCGAACGACTACCCCGGCGGTGGCGACCCAAAAAAAGGCCGGCACAATCACCTCGCAACCTGGCCCGATGCCGAGGGCAGCCACGGCGGTCATGAGGGCTCCCGTGCCGCTATTGACGCCGAGGGCGTGCTTGACTCCGTAAGAGATGCGTGCGGTCTGTTCGAGGGATTCGGCGTATTTCGGTTTTTTGATGCCGTAGTAGCGAAACAAGCTTCGCCGGCGAAGCACTTCCATGACGGCTCGTTCTTCACGTGCATCGAGCCAATGAGCGCCCGGGTATGGGGCAGGCCATTTGATTTTCATAACTTGCTTTTGGTCTTTGGTTGATGCGGTAGTATAGCCTTATGGCCGTATTCAAGTCGATGAAAAAAGCGGGACGAACCGCAGTTTTTGCGGCGCGTCCCAGTTCGATGGGTCCAACGATTCCGGTGGATGTGAAGTGGATCAGAGCGCCTTGGTTTGTCCGGGCATAGCGACCGGGTAATGCCCCTGGGCGTCGGGCATGACCGGCGGATTCGAGTCCCAGGTGTAATCATCCAAACCCGGTGCGAGCTGGAAGTTGGAGGAGATGGCTTCGTCCCAGGTGATCAGTTTGCCGGACTCGCAGGCCATGCGGCCCATGATGCCGGCCATGCAGGACTTGGCGCAACGTTCAGTTTCGTTATAGTCTTTATTGTTGCGAATGGCGTCGAAGAGCAGGTCATGCTCGACCTGGTAGGGATTGAGGGCTTCACCCTTGAACTCCCAGAGTAGATTCTCATCGACCTGCCGGTGGCCCCAATAGATGCGGGGTTTGGCAATGCCTTCTCCCAGAACGGCGGTTCCGGTAGCTCCCTGAAAAACGTCTCCCCAGAACTCGTAACAGTTGGTCATGTGGCGACCCTGGGCGTACATTCGCGTGCCGTCGGGGAAGGTATATTCAGCGCCGTAGTGATCGAACAATTGGTCGGCCTCGTGCCGAACCTGGCGTCCGCCCATTCCCTGGACAGAGCTCGGCCAGGCGTTTTTGACCCAGCAGCAGATATCGATGTTATGGATCAGCCAATCGACGATGAAGCTGCCGTTGAGCCAGGTGAAACAGCTATAATTCTGGATTTGGTAGGCCAATTCTTTCGTGTCGGCCGGGTGCCCACTGATGCCGACGGGTCCATGCATGCGATAGGACCAGGAGGTGATAACGTCGCCGATGATGCCGTCATGTATTTTACCGATGGCCTCGTTCAATGTGTTGTAATGGCGGCTCATCAAGCCGCCGGCGACCTTGAGGTTCTTTTGCCTGGCCAGCTCGCCCGTGCGCAAAACCCGGCGAATACCCGGCGCGTCGACGGCGAAGGATTTTTCCATGAACACATTGATTCCCTTTTGCGCGGCGTATTCAAAATGGATCGGACGAAAGGCGGGGGGTGTGGTCAAAAGGACCAAGTCGCCTTTGTCGAGGGAATCGATAGCCTTTTTGAAGGCGTCCATGCCGATGAATTGGCGTTCCGGCGGCACATCGACCTGTTTCGAGAACTGCTGGTTCAGGTTCTTATAACTCGATTCCAAGCGATGGTTGAAGACGTCTGCCATGGCCCACAATTTAGTTGGGCCCTTGGTGGACAGGGCGTTCACGGCAGCCCCGGTGCCGCGTCCGCCGCAACCTACCAGCGCGATCTTGATGGTGTTGTCTTCGGCGGCATAACCCGGCTTGACAACGGCTGCCGCCAAGGCCGCGCCGGCCAGGGCTTTGCTCGAGGTTTTGAGAAAATCACGGCGTGTGACGTTATTCGCTTCGGTGCTCATATTGGGTTTCATGATTTCAATATTTAATGGGCTATTGGGCAGGATTATCCTCGTCGATTTTTCTTTGGCAAGGTTTTACCCGGCGTTTCAGCGATTCTCAATATGGCGAGTCTCGAGCCATGTCTTTCACTTCGCCAATCACTTTGCCGCCTGTTTGCCGAGCAGTCTAAGCGACGAAGTGAAAGACAAGGTGATAGACAAAGTGGATGAAGGCGAATAGAGATTCGTTAATTGTGGGGATGGCCTTTTCTCGAGTTGCCAGTCGACAAGAGCGTAACGTCGGGCGAAAATGGGTCGTGCTTGATCTCGAAAGCAAAATCATCTCGATAAACGCTCTGGCCGCGTGGCGGGCGTCCGTGCGCCGGGCAGGCCTGAAGCTGGTTGCGACGAACGGGTGTTTCGATCTTTTGCATGCCGGTCACGTGATCTACCTCGAGGCGGCTCGGAAACTGGGTGACGCGTTATTGATCGGTCTGAACGGGGATGCCTCGGTGCGGGCCTTGAAAGGTTTTGGACGTCCCATCAACTCGGAGTTGGACCGCGCGCGGGTATTGGCGGCGTTGGCGAGCGTGGACGCCGTCTGCATCTTTCCGGAAGTAACCGCCACGCGTTTTCTGAGCCTGGCCGAGCCGGAATGTTACGTCAAGGGAGGCGATTACCGTCTGGAAACCCTGAACCGCGATGAGCGCGAGGCGGTGGAAAAATCCGGTGGTCAAATCGTTCTTCTTCCGTTGGTGGCCGGACGATCCACCTCGGCATTGCTGGCGAAGATGCGGGAAGAGACTAAGCCTCCAATTGAGAATTGAGCATTGCAGATTGGCTGTTGGTCATTGAAGAAATCACCCAAGCCAAGGAGAAGGCGGAGAGTGGTCATTCACTAGCCAGCGAGGCCGAGCCGATTTGCAATAAAGGGCCCCGTAGCTTTTTTCCCCTTACACGGTTCCCATGCCTACGCTTTGCAGGGTCTGGAAGAGTTTGCCTTCGGTGCGGATGCTGGGGGCGATGATGATCTCGGTATCCTGGAACTGGCGGATATCCTTGGCGCCGACATTGCCCATGCAGGTGGTGATGGCGCCGACGAGGTTTTGCGATCCGTCGTCCACGGTGGCGGGGCCATAGAGGATTTGGCGGAGGGAACCGCTGACGCCCACTTTGATACGTGTTCCGCGGGGCAGATTCGCGTGAGGAGTGGCCATGCCCCAGTGGTTCCCCTGTCCAGGCGCTTCTTTGGCGCGGGCGAAGGCGCTGCCGATCATGACTGCATCAGCACCGCAGGCCAGGGCCTTGCAAACGTCCCCCCCCTTGCTCATGCCGCCATCGGTGATAATGGGGACATAGCGCCCGGATTTCTTGAAATGCGTGTCGCGGGCGGCGGCGCAATCGACGGTGGCGGTTACCTGGGGTACGCCGAGACCAAGCACGCCGCGGCTGGTGCATGCGGCTCCGGGTCCCACGCCGATCAACACTCCCGCCACGCCGCATTGCATCAGTTCGAGGGTGACGTTGTAGGTTACGGCATTGCCGACGATGACCGGGATGGTCATGCTGTTGGTCAGGGCGGCCAGGTCGAGTGATTTGTATTCACTGGAGATATGCCGGACTGTGGACACGGTGGATTGAACGACAAACACATCCGCGCCGGCCTCCTGCGCGATGGCCGCAAAGTGTTGAGCCTTTTGTGGAATGGAACTGACGGCGGCCAGCACGCCCGCTTCCTTGAGCTGTCGAATCCGCAGCGCGATCAGCTCTTCCTTGATCGGTTCGAGGTAGATTTTTTGGATGAGTGATGTGACTTCCTCTTTGCCTGCCTTGACGATTTTGGTCAGGACCTCGGAGGGATTCTCGTATCGGGTCTGGACGCCTTCCAAGTTGATGACGCCCAAGCCGCCCAGGCGGCCCATTTCAATGCAAAACCGAACGTCGGTCACCCCGTCCATGGCACTGGCCAGGATGGGGATTTTAAGTTTGATGTCACCGTCGTCCTTTCGTGGGATGACGAAACTGGTATCCGCTTCGTTCGGGTTGAAGGTGACGTTCCCGGGCACCAGGGCGATTTCGTCAAAACCGTAGGTAACTCGGGCTTTCCGATTACGGCCAATCCACATTCCCATAAAAACAACTAATTCTATTGGTTGGGCCGGCGGGCGGAGGAACAATTCTCCACCAACTCCGGTTTAAAATTCAATTTGATCGTTTAAGGTCCCGCATTGGGGGCACCTGGATCGCTCCACGTCGGCATCGTCGGTATAAACAAACGCGCATTTCTCACAACGAAACACGCGGTCTTCGCTCGGCGTGGGTTCAAAGCGTTTCCTAATCAATTCTGAATATAAGGCCATGGCGGAAAGACCCGCAAGCATAGAAACCACATAAACCAGGATTAAGGCGTCAATGGACATGAGGAAAAAGGTTCAGGCGCGAACGAATGATGCTCAACATTATGGCGTTGCTTCCGGGGCGTTGGTGAGGGGCGCGTTGGTGACGCACCAATGGAAAACCAAATTGCCCCAGGTTAGAGGGAACGGATTCGCTTCCGGCGCCGGATTGTCTTCACCCGGCAGAGGCTGGTAGCGGGCCTTTTTGGCGGTTGCCAGCGCATATTGATCGGCCGCCGGCAGTCCGCTGCTCATCCACAATTGGGCCGAGACCGTATTGCCTGAACGGTCGACGGCCACTTGCACGATGGAAGCCCGCGGGTATTCGTCATTGGTGAGGATTGGCAGTTGAAAATCGGTGCGCAAAGGGCGGTTTTTCAATTCGCCTGTGGCCTGGCAGCTTGATCGATCGGGAGCGGGTTCATTGGTTACAAACAACTCGACCAGGCGCGGTTCCGGTTTATCGGCGGCCAGGAACCAGGCTGGCGCCTGGGCCTGGACGAATTGACGAAAAGTCGTTCCCCAAAGGTTGGCGTTTGGCGCCAGCCAGTGGTTCGTCTCGGTCCAGTCCTTCAAATGATGTTTTATGGCCGGGAGATTAAGCCAGGCATCGCCGGAAAAGCCGTGTTGGCTTGGCAGCGCGAACAAGGTTGGGTCTCCCATTGACAATTCATTGGCCAGCGGCGAACCGGGCGGCGAGTCCAGCTCAAATCGCAAAACGGTAGAAGAATGCGGCTGGCGCGGAACGATGGCCGAGCGATCCGCCAGGAGCCAAATCAAGGCCACCTGGGCCGCCAGGACGATTCCGATCACCCGTCGCCACTTGCGGCGAGACCACGGCTGTGGATTCGCTATCTCGCGGCTCATTTCATTGGGAAGGACAACGGCGCCGGGGCGCCGGAGTAAGCCGGGGGCCGCCCTGCCAGGAGTACTTCGCCAATGCCGACTTCGCTTGCCAATTTGCTGAGCCGGAAAAAGGCCTCGAGCCTGACCGCCTTGTCGGCCTGTACCACCAGGGCGAGGTCATGGTGGATTTTCACCGCCTTCTCGAGGCGTTGGCGCAGGTCGCTTTCCTGGATGACCTGGTTTTCGTAATAGAGTTGCCCGTTCAAATCCATGGCAACTATCGTCGAGGGCTTTGCCACTCCTGCCATTGCCTGCCCGTCCGCCTCGGGCAGTTGAATCCGAACACCCGGCGTAAAGACCAGCGAGGAATTGAGGAGCAAGAAGATAACCAGCAGGAAGAAAACCCCCGCAAAAGGGGCGGCATCCAATTGCCCGCGGAAAATTCGGGCGTTGCGCGGGAACTTCATGGGGCTTTGTGATTCGGTATCTCGGTCACGATATTGAGAATCTCGGTTGCCGCTTTCTCCATATCGAGCACGATGGCATTGACGCGGCTGACGAGGTAATTGTAAGCGGCGTAGCAGGGGATGGCCACGGCCAGCCCCGCGGCGGTGCAAATCAAGGCCTCCCAGATACCGCGGGCCAGGAGGTTTACATTGGCGAACGGACCGGCAGTTTGCATCTCGCGAAACAGGCGGATAAATCCCAAGACATTGCCCAATAAACCCAGCAAGGGCGCTATTTGGGCGATCGTGGCGAGCAGGTTCAACTTCTCCTCGAGTCGCGGCACTTCCACCAAGCCCGCCTCCTCCAGGGCCTCACGCACCCCGTCCCGCCCACGGTCGCGGCTTAGGATGGCCGTCTTGACCAGGCGCGCCACGGGGCCTGGCGTAGCTTCACAAATTGATATGGCCTCGACGATATTCTCCCGGCGCACGACGTTCCGCACACCGCTGAGGAACTCCGTCGAATTGATCTGGGCGCGGTGATAATGCAAGAACCGCTCGAGGAAAACGGCCACTGCAACGGCGCTGACCACCAGCAGCACCCACATGATCGGCCCGCCATTGGCAAGCAACATTGGCAACATACCGTCTTTATAAACCGGTACCGTCAAACAGCAAGTGTTTGCTGGTGCCCGGAAGCTATGACGAATCCCAAGCTTGCATTATGTCGGACGTGCGGGGAAATTGTGCGTCATTGGCAAAAGACATGGAAAAACCCGACCAACTCCAAGAGATGTTTCGCCTGCAACGGGCCTTGAACGAACGCATCGGCGTCAAAACCGATGCCATGAACGACACGGACAAGGCTCAATGGCTGCTTAATTATTGCCGCGCCATGAGCCAGGAAATCGCTGAATTAACCGATAGCGTTCCGTGGAAATGGTGGGCCAAGTATCAGAAGTTCGACGCTCAAAACGCGCGGGTTGAAGTGGTCGATTTGTTCCACTTTCTCATCAGCGCCGCGCAGGTATTGGGCATGAGCGCGGATGATGTTTTTTCGGCTTACCTAAAAAAGAACGCCGTCAATTTCCATCGCCAGGACTCCGGTTACCTCGAGAAGGACGAGACTGATTCCCGGCATATCTGATTTTCGATCCGGTTCAATCCTCGTCTTTTTCCTGGGAGCGGCTGAAGAAAAAGGCGGCGCGTGTGGGAGGAGGCATGGGATGATCGGCGCCTTTGATCGATCGCCAGACGACTTCATTGAGCAACAGGTCATCAGCCGCATCCTCTTTCGAGAAGTCCATGCGCCCGGATAAGCCGGTTCCCCAGGCCAGGCGCGTATTGCGCTCGGCAAGGTCCACACGGGCCGGGCGGGCCTGGTAGGGGAGCAGGTTCGCTGTGGTTTGAAAGGCGTTATACATCGGCCTGGCGGCGGCGTCGAACTGCGACATTGGCTTCAGGCCGAGGATCAACTCGATCGTCCGCAGCATGCTCGTCGTCGAGTAGGGTGTGGAATCAACCCCTCTTCCGCGCGAATAAGGACTGATCACAAAAGCCATGGAACGATGCGCGTCGACGTGGTCCGGTCCGTTCTGGGCATCGTCTTCGATGACGAATATCGCCATGCGCGGCCAGAACCTCGACCGGCTCACGGCTTCGATAACCATTCCCAATGCGAGGTCGTTGTCCGCTACCATGGCGCGCGGAGTTGGTTTCCCGACTGTAGTCCCGATGGTATGATCATTGGGCAGCCGCAACACTTGCAGACGCGGCATCTCTCCCTCGGCTTCGAACCGGCGCAGCTCGGCAATGAATCGTTCCGCCCGTTTCACGTCCGGATAGCCCAGGTCCCACCCGTGGAAATCGGGATCGAAGTGACCTTGCAGGACGGGCAGCGAGGTGGTGGCGGGATCGCCCGGTTTCGCGCCGTTGTTGACGAACTCGCCGTAACTGCGATAGCTGATCCCTGCTTCATTGGCGCGGTCCCAAAGATAGCCTCCTGCCGGGAAGGCAATCGGAAAATTACCCTCGCTCGGGTAGGGATACTTCCCGCTTCCGCCATGGCCATAGCCCATTGGCCAGGTCTTCTCGACAAAATCAGTCGCGTAAGCCCCCATGGTCCATTCATGGCCGTCGGCGCTGACCTCGCCGTCGACGTAAAAATTGTCCAACAAAACAAACTCGCGCGCCAAGGCATGATGGTTGGGGCTGACAGGCTCGGGAAACAGGCAGAGATTCGGCTCGCCGTTGCCTTCGGCCATGTCCCCCAGGACCTGGTCGTAGGTCCGGTTCTCCTTGATTATATAGAGACAATACTCGATAGGGCTCGGATCACCCAGGCGAGCGGGGACAGGATTTCCTGGCGGAGGCTTGACCGTTACGCCGGCGTCGGGCTGCAAGGGACTGCAACGATACGCCTGCCGGGTGTATTGCCCGAGTTGCGCGATAAACTTCTCGCGCGCCGGCAACCCGATAATGCTCAGCGTGCCTTGGAACAGGCCGCCAATATACTCGAGGACCGAGGCTGGAGGTTCGCGCCCCGGTTGCGGCCCGTTGCGGTTCGGTTTGGAGATCAGTCCTTTGCCGTTCGCCACCAGGAGGTATTTGCCGTCCGGAGTGACGCGGACGGACGTCGGATACCAACCCACCGGGATGAAGCCAAGAGAATGGCTATCGCCCGGCTGCGAGACATCGAAAACGGCCAGGTTATTGTTGCAGGCATTGGCGATGAAGAGCAAGGAACCGTCCGGCAGCAATTCTCATTTTGACCTGAGGCATCGTCAGCGCGGAAAGTTTCGAGTTGGTTTTTCCCCTTCCAACTTCCCTTTGGAAAAATATTTTCTTT
>JAMCZD010000307.1 GCA_023473405.1 Candidatus Omnitrophota bacterium | reverse complement strand
TTGGCCCGGCTGGTTGTGGAGGCTTTCAGCAAGGCGCCACTGCGCGACCAGATGGCGAAGAAGAAACTGTTTGTCGCATGATCGTCGAACGGGCTGGTGGTCTGCGCCGAAAGACGGATTCCGCGCGGCTCGTAAAAGTCCTCCGGGTGGCCGTGCGGCCCTCGTGCATCCGGTCCGGGAGGCCGTGGCGGCGGAGGTTCGAGGTCGGGTTTGAACGGGGGGCGGTCCGGTATTGGATCGAGGGAGCCGTGATTCGTCCCCTGCTCATTCCATATCTCGAACGGCAGGCGGCCGCGGGACAGGCCAAAGGGAGGAGGCCGGCGCAGGTCGCCGTTGAGGGCGGCCACGCGGCGTTCGAGCTTCTCACCGATCTGGCGGAGTTGGTTGTTGCAATGTAGTTGGTAAGCAGTCACGCCGAAGCCGCTCAGGATGCAAGCCAGCAGGAAGACCTGCCACAATTGCAACCGCCAGCGAATGGACTTGAGGAACATGGCGTATCAATCCGGAACCCGGGTTAGTCCCTAGACCGTGGGATAAATCACACCCTGTTCCATAATGGTTTAGGGACTGGGACACGGCCAAGAACGGTATCCTGAACGAGCAGATCCTTCGCGCTGGACTGAATGCCGCGCTGCCACGACCCAACTCCCCCGGGGCTCGATCCGGTCCCGGAGGGCCCGGCGGGATGGGGGGGCCGGGCGGCGGGCGCGGTCCAGGAGGGCCCGGCGGGGGCGGCGTCAACCTCGATCCGCTGGTTGCGGCGAATGATGCTAACAAGCCGTTGCTCTCGAAGTTGCTCGCCGTGCCTTCGCTGCGGACACGTTATGTCGGCTACATGCGCGATATCGCCGGGAAATGGCTGGATTGGAACCGGCTCGGTCCTTCGGCGCGGCAGTACCAGGCGCTCATCGCCGGCGAGGTGAAAGCGGACACGCGCAAACTCCACTCGACCGAGGCGTTTCTAAGCAGCTTGGAGGACAATGCCGCCGCAGTGGCCAACTCCGGCGGTCGGCAAACCTCGAGCCTTAAAGCCTTCGCCGAGAAGCGGCGCGCGTTTTTGCTGGACCACGCCGAGGTGAAGAAAGCGGGGCAGTGACGATTGGAGAGAGGGCTGATCGACACCGACGCGAACCTGAACGCGGTCCTCGACTCGATCGCCTTTGGCGCCCAACAAACCGACCGTTCATATGGGCGTTCGCCCGCCAATGCGGATGCCTGGGGCGTCATGGACCCCACCCCGGGCGAGGCGAATAAAGGCAAATGAATAAAGCTTGTTCCCAGAGCGTGAGCCGATTCCCCTTCGCCCCTCACCTTGCTCGCGCCTTTCAGCGGTCCAAAACCAACTCCCGCAGCTTGGCAATCGCCTTGCCGCCGTCGATCAGTTCGACTGCAAACTGCCAGCCATCCTGTATAGTTCGTGCCTTTCCCGCCACGAACAGCGCCGCGCCGGAATTGAGCAAAACGGCGTCGCGTTTCGGACCGCGGTCCTGGCCATCGAGCAATTGCCGCACGATTTTTGCATTGGCGTAACGATCGCCGCCGGCCAGGTCGTGCAATGTGGCCGGCTGAAAACACGGCGAGTTGAACAAGGTGGTTGTGACCGCGAATCCGTGTTCCTGGTAGAACTCCGCCAGAGTGTTCTCGCCCATGGTTGACAGCTCGTCCAGGCAGCTTTCGCCGAACTGCCCGCATACCACCATGCCACGGCGCACGCCTAGAGTCTGCAGGACGCGCGCCAGCGGTTCACACAAGCCGGCATTGGGTACGCCAACCAGTTGCGCGGAGGGACGAGCCGGATTCAGCAACGGACCGAGAAAGTTGAAAATGGTGCGTTGGCCGCGCTCCGCGCAGATGCGGCGCGCCGGGGCGATATGTTTGAAACAGGGATGGTATTGGGGGGCGAAGAAGAAGGCAAAACTGTGCTCGAGCAAGGACCGCGCCGCCTCCTCCGGCGATAGATTGGTCGGCACCCCGAGGGCTTCGAGCACATCGGCGCTGCCGGCTTGGGATGTGATGGCGCGATTGCCATGCTTGGCCACTGGGACTTCGGCCGACGCCAAAATCAAGGCCGTTGTGGTCGATATGTTAAAGGTGTTCAATCGGTCGCCGCCGGTGCCGCAGACGTCCAAAATCTGCCGCGACCGCACCTCGGCGGCAATAGGTGGAGAGATGGATTTGTCACGTAACTCCCGCGCAAACGCCGCGATCTCTTCCACCGTCTCACCTTTGCGGGCCAAAGCGCCTAGAAAATCCGCCTTGGTCTCCGCTGGAACGGTTTCCTGAACCAAATTCGCCACCGCCACCGCTACTTGCTCGCTGGACAAGGCGGTGCCACGGGTGGCTTGATCGGTCAAGAATCTCAACACGCCCAAATCATATTCCACAGCGAATCAGTTAGGGAAGGGAGAATTTCCGCGCCGTGGTTCAAGGTGGCAATGCTTGTCACCGTGCTCAAGGTCAATCCCCGTTCCCCGCTGCCGGGCTTTTTCCCTTGAGTGCAGCCGGACAGCGTCGCATTGTGAGGGCTTCACAATGCAGACTGCCATTATGAGTACCAAAGAGACCAACATGAAAATAAATCGGCGCAAATTCATTGGGGCTGCCGCAACCACGGTGACCGCGTTCACGGTTGTCCCTCGCCACGTGCTTGGCGGGACGCGGTTCGTTGCGCCGAGTGAAAAGGTGAACATCGCTGTCGTCGGCACCGGTGGCCAAGGCCGGACCAATGTCCGCGCCCTGTTCAATGAGGCGGATGCGCGGATCATCGCCGTTTGCGATCCGCGCGAGCAATGCGATTACAGCGGATTCTATTACGGGGGCATGGCAGGACGAAAGCCAGTCAAAGACGAGGTGGAAAAGCACTATTCTCAAAAGACACCCAACTTCCGATGCGCCGAATACGAGGATTTCCGGGTAATGCTCGAGAAGGAAAAGGACATCGACGCGATCCTGTGCGCCACACCGGACCATGTCCACGCGGTGGTAAGCGTCAGGGCCATGCGGATGGGTAAACACGTTTATTGTGAAAAACCCCTGACCCATAACGTTTGGGAGGCCCGCAAAGTCGCCCAGGTCGCCAAAGAAACCGGCGTCGCAACCCAGATGGGTAACCAGGGGCATTCCGGAGAGGGGATTCGCCAGACTTGCGAGTGGATTTGGGATGGCGCTATCGGGCCGGTCCGGGCGGTTTATGCCTGGAGCGATGTTGGCCGATGGGCGGTTGGCAAGGGGCGTCCGCTGGAGAAGCCGCTGGTCCCGGAAGGATTCAACTGGGATTTGTGGCTGGGACCTCGAGAGCCGCGCCCTTATCACCCGGCTTACGCGCCGCATAATTGGCGCGGATGGTGGGCATTCGGCACCGGCGGGATCGGCGATATGGCCTGTCACAACCTTGACCCGGCGTTTTGGGCCTTGGACTTGGATGCACCGATAGCTGTCGAGGCTACCTCGCCCGGCGTGGACTCGGAAATCACTTGTTATTGCACCATTTACCGGTTCACCTTCGGTGCCAAAGGAAACCGTCCCCCCGTCAAAGTAACCTGGTACGATGGCGGCCTGCGTCCACCCCATCCCGATGGATTGGACCCGGACCAACCGATTGGCGACGGCGCGAACGGAATTCTGTTCATGGGCGACAAAGGGATAATCACGTGCGGCGGTTGGGGAGGAGCGCCGCGGTTGCTTCCCCGGTCAAAAATGGAGCAATACCAGCAACCGCCCAAGAACCTTCCCCGCTCCAAGGGCCATCATCGTGATTGGCTCGACGCCTGCAAAGGCGGCAAGCCCGCTAGCGGCAACTTCGGATACTCGGCCCGACTGACTGAGTTGATTCTGCTGGGCAACGTGGCCTTGCGCACAGGCATGAAGTTGCTTTGGGACGCCCCCAATATGAAGGCCACAAACGCTCCCGAAGCCGATGCCTTCCTCACGGAAAAGTACCGCAGCGGCTGGGAAGTGGATTAAACGACTGGCGGCATCAAAAGACATCTTTCGACGCGCTTTCCTGGGGGCAACCTCAACGGCGATGGCCGCCCCGGGGTTATTGACCAATTTTGTCGGGGAGATAGCTGGGGCCCGGTGGAATGGCTTCCCTATCGCAATTGGACGGGGAGGCCTGGCTAATTGCCCAACGAGACGGGGCCGCGCATCGCGTATTGATCATTGAGAAATGGTCATTGGTTATTAAGGAATGACCAATGACCAATTTTATTTAGGAGGCACATCAGTTGCCCGGTGCCCCCCCTCACCGATGCTGGCGGGTGGGAAAAACCGTGGCGCGGACTCTCCAGTCTGCTATTTGTGGCGCGGCACTGCCGATTTGGAAATTCCCTTTTTGTCTCACGGCCTAATTCCCAAAAATGCTCGATTTGGATTGCATTTGCGCATAATGTTCGGTAAAAGAAAAACAATCCGTTAACCGTAGCAGCTAATGCATCCAGGCTTGTCAGAGTTTGGCCGACCGGTACTCGTTCATATGGATATATCCGAGCCCAAGTGATTTTTCAAGGGATGGCGCTCTTCTCGTCGGAAGGGGAGGCCGTCTGGGGAAAAGGAAGTCGGGTGGCGAGGCTGTTGATCTTTTAGAATGGGTGTTTATGAAACCAAATCGTTTGCGGTATTGGAGCCGGCTTGGTCTTGCCTCGGCCGCAGTGTGTTGGTTTGCGAATGGGGGAGTGGAAGCCCAAGACGTCACCCAAAGTGTTCTTCTTCAGCCGGGGTGGAACTCAGTCTGGCTGGAAGTGACTCCCGCAAACAGCGACTTA
Organism: Candidatus Omnitrophota bacterium; assembly: GCA_023473405.1. Taxonomy (GTDB): domain Bacteria; phylum Verrucomicrobiota; class Verrucomicrobiia; order Limisphaerales; family UBA1319; genus JAMCZD01. The sequence continues at coordinate 7,650 of JAMCZD010000307.1, read as the reverse complement.
ACCGCGGCATTCCCTGGAATTCCTATAACCAGTGTCTGGACTTACCAAGCGAGGAATTCATCGGTCGATTTTATTCAAGACCCAGATGAACCCATTTGGAATAGGAGCCAGTGGCTGGTGTTTATGCCAACCAATAGGATCGAGTCCTTCCAGAACACACTTTTCCATCTGATCGGCAACCGGGCTTACCTGGTTTGTTTGAATAGTTCAACACCGGTTACCTGGAGCGTAACGGGCCGGCCATCCGTCCAGTCGGATAAATGGGTGCCGGATGCCTACAACTTGCGCGGCTTCCCGATTGACCCCGCCGCACCACCCACTTTTCAAGCCTTTTTCAAGCCGTCACCGGCCCACTTTAACACCTCTTCGAATCGGCTCGAAAAGATCTACCGGTTGAGCGCAACCGGGAAATGGGGATTAGTGAGTCCGGGCGACGCGATGCGATCGGGCGAGGCTTACTGGGTATACACCCGCGGAGCGTCAGATTACGCGGCACCGTTGGAATTGGAACTCGAGATGGGCGACGGCCTGGACTTTGGCCAAACCTTGGAAAGCCTGAAATTGGTTTTTGCAAATCGACTCGGGCAATCTTCGAGTGTGACGGTTGAAGACGCCTCGCCGCCGGCTGCCCAGTTGCTCTCGATTCAACGATTCTCGAGCTCGACTGGTTATACCTGGGAACCGCTGGCGTTGCCACAGACCTTAAACCTGGCAGCCTATCCATCATCGGCGCTCGATAATCGGGTGACCTGGCGTTTGGCGATTCGCCGATCGGATATGGGTTCCACGTCCTATACCGCGCTGCTCGGCATCAGAGACGGGCACGGCACCCGCTATTTGCTGCCGGCGACGGCGGAAAAATTTGTCTCCTCGAGTTCGACCAGTGCACTGGAAAAGGCAGGCGCCGATAAAGGCGGCGGGAAAATAAGCCTCCAATCCATTATCGGCCTGCATGATATCGGCCAGGAGGAAGCCAAGACCCACGCCGGCCTGTGGATTGGGACGGCGACTATCAATTCCGTTTCGGAGGTCAACTCGGGCGTCCTGGTCACGAATCCAGTAACCCAGGAAGTCACACGTCAGGAGGCCGGCAGCGCCCCAACCCCCACCGCCTCAGAGTTTAATTTGCGCCTCATCATACATGTGGACACCAACGGCCAGGCCCGCCTGCTTAAGGAGGTCATCCAAATGTGGCGCAATGGCACCTACACCAATGATGCCCGGGGTTACAACGTTGTAGATAAGCCGGGTGAATACGTCTTGCTCACCGACGAATCGTTGGTCTCACAATTCGAAGGGGCCTCTTTGCGGGATGGAACCCCGGTTGGACGTCGCTTGAGCAGCGTTGGCTATGATTTTGACGGACGCCAAACCAATTACATCGAGCTAACCGGCAGCTTCGCGATAAGCAACAAACTCGATGGCACCCTGTTCATCGATTCCGATCTGCCGACAAATCCTTTTAAGCATAAATATCATCCCGATCACGACAACCTGAACGTTCGATTTGAACCGATCACCGACCCGGCGCGAAAGGAGGCTTATGCGGTAACCCGCCAAATCACGCTGGAATTCGGCGCCCAGGATCCGAACGGGGCAAGCTCGCCCGATTACGGTTACGCCATAATGGGAGGAGTTTATCGCGAGACAATCGTTAATCTCCATAAGTTGCCGGTTTACGTCCAGGGTTACTTTCGCCTCAGCCGCGCCGCCAATATCGCGACTCTGAATCCAACCCCCAATCCGTAGTTTCCAGGACACACCATGAATGCGGAACTTCGTTGCAATTCGAGCAACAATCCTTGCCGGCAAAACGCTTCTTTGCGAAGCGGATTGCGTCGGGGGTTGCCCATTTCAATCACCGGCCTTCTTTTGCTGGCAGCGGTTTGCGCTATGCCTATCGCCGGGGGTATTGTCCACGCCGATCCGGGCATCCCATTGGTCGTATCAGTTCCCGCCAGCGGCGTGGGCAGCACGAACGCGACCTTGAATGCAATCATCGATACCAACCAGGTTACCGTTACCAATTATTTCGAGTGTGGTCCCGGCTCGACCGGTTTGTCGTTCGACGGGCTCAATGATAAGGTCGCGATTCCGCACGCCAACTCGCTCAATGCTTATCCCCTGACGGTGACCGCCTGGATCAAGATCAGTCCCGGGGAAAGCAACATGGACTCGGGAATAGTCAACAAGTATTATTCCAGTTCCCTGAACGGTTGGCACCTTTTCATTCGCTCTGGCCAGGTGCGGGCGTGGTATATCAGGAACAATGCCAATTATGTCTGGGACGGGACGAGCGATGGCCTCATTGCAGGCAGCGTGGACGATGGCCAATGGCATCATGTTTCTTTTGTGGTCGATGCCAGCGGGGGGCGAGTCTATGTGGACGGGACCTTAAGAGCCAGTCGCGGGTGGACAGGCACACCCGGCGCGCCATCGACAACGCAACCGGTTTCGCTGGGCTTTTACAACTCTTACTTCCGCGGGCAAATGGATGAGGTCACCGTTTGGAATGATGCCCTGACTCCGGCCGAGCTTTTGGATTTGTCGACCAACCCGATCACGCCGAGTCATCCCAAATACAGCCAATTGCGCGCCTATTGGCCGCTTGACGAAGGAAGCGGCGCTACCACGGAGGATGCCAGCGGCAACGGACACACGGGGGTCTTATCGGGCGACATTATGTGGGCTCCCGGTTGCCGTCCGGCCTACAGCGCCACCACGTCGCCCGAGGTGGTGATAGGGACCAATTCGGTTCTTGCTCTGGATGGTGTGGATGACCACGTACAGGCCCCGTCCGGGGTATGGTTCAATGGGGACTTATCCATCGAAGCCTGGGTGTATCCGCGGAGTTACAATAATTGGTCGCGCCTGATTGATTTCGGCAATGGGCCGGACTCGGATAATGTATTATTGGCATTTTCATCCGGGACAACAGGGATTGTGAGATTTGAGGTTCGTCATGGATCAACGGCCTATGGCTTATCCTCCCCCACCCCATTACCGCTTAATCAATGGTCACACGTGGCCTGTACCCTGGGCGGAGGCACGGCAATCCTTTACCTGAACGGTGCGGCCTGGGCATCGGGAACCGTCTGGTCACCGAACAGCATTACCCGATCCAAGAACTATATCGGACGCAGCAATTGGTCCCAGAATGGCTATGCCAACGTCCTGTACGACGATATCCGCCTTTGGAATGCCGCCTTGGACCCGGGCACCATCCGGGCCTGGATGAACGTTCCCGCCACGTCCGCACATCCCAATTACGACGCCCTGGCAGCCGAATGGCGGTTTGATGAAGTCAATGGCGACGTGATTGTTGATTCCAGCCCAAACCACCAGGATGCAGCCTTGATAAACGGCGCTCAATACGCTTCTTCAACGGCTGTTTCGGCCATGCTCACAAACCTGGTCCCGGGCACGATGTATCATTACCGAGCCGTCGCGCTCAGCGCCGATGGCATCGTATTCGGACAGAACCAGAGTTTTGCCACCCCCAGTCCAAACCGGGGCGCGGCACTGGACTTCGACGGGTTCAATGGCTATGCCCGCGTGGCGGCGACGGCGCTGCGTACTAATCTGCCGACCACCGAAGTTACTGTGGAATTCTGGGAGCGGCTGCACACATTGAAGATCTGTGCCACTTTCAGCCTCGAACCGGATCAGGGCGGCAACCGTTTGCTGGCGCATGTTCCTTGGGGTGACGGGATTGTGTATTGGGACTTCGGCAATGCCGGCGGCAGCGGGCGGCTCACTTATGTCCCGCCGACGTCCCTCGTGGGCACCTGGCATCATTGGGCCTTCGTTTCAAGTGTATCAGGCAGTTACATGCGCATCTACCACAATGGCGAGCCGGTAAGTTGGAAAAATGGTGCCAGTGCCCGGTCTGCGGGCAATTACAATCTTATCCTTGGACAGACGCAGGGGGGATATTTTTTCGATGGCGAACTGGATGAATTCCGTCTTTGGAAGGTCGCTCGAACCGAGGCGCAAATCCGCCAAAACTGGAATGCCCGGCTGACCGGGGACGAACCGAACCTGGTTGCCTACTATCGCATGGACGAAGGTGCGGGAGGCGTATTGACGGACTCCGCCAGTCAGGCTCTTCACGGTCTCCTGGTTAACGAACCCGCGCGCGTGGTCTCGACCTCGCCGGTCAGCCTGCCCGTGGCGGTCACGCAGTCCCCAACGAACGTCCTCTATGGCAATGTCCTCTTACTGGGGACGGCTAAAGGCGACGGTGCAACGCCCACGGAGACTTATTTCGAGTATGGGGAGGGATTACCATTGGAAGTGAGCTATTATTACATTGGATTTATTCCCGGCAGCATGCGTGACATTGATTTTCCCAATCGCATCCCGGACCTGGTTTCGACCTTCTCAAATATCAACAACCCGAGCATACCGGGCGCCCTTTGGCCGTCGGGGCCGGCGGATCAATTTGCCGCGCGTTTTACCGGGCAATTACTCATTACCAACGCCGGAACCTATACCTTCTATACATCGAGTGATGATGGATCGCTCTTCTACCTGGACGGACAACTGGTGGTAAACAACGATGGTGGCCACGGAACGGAGGAAAGGAACGGTAGAGTCGATATCGAGGAAGGCAACCATCCGTTTGTCCTCGAGTATTTCGAGGAGGGTGGACCGGGTTCCCTCGTGTTGTCATATACCGGTCCAGGCATATCGAAACAGGTAATCCCGCCAAGCGTCTTTACCGGTGCCGCCCCCGATTACCAAAAAATAACGGACCCGCAGATATTACCCGTCAGTCTCGAGGCCACCCCGGTAATCAACCTTGTTACCAATCTTTACTCGGGCACGACCTATCATTACCGGATGGTTGCTTCCAACACGAACGGCGCCAGTTATGGGGCAAATCGCGACTTCACCATGCCGTTTCCAGGCCCTCTCTGGGGGGCGTGCCTCGACGGCCGCAACGACTATATATTGACCCCGAATCTTCGCTCCGCTTTTCCCAATGAAACCGTCACCATCGAGCTCTGGTTCCTCGCCAACGCGGCGGGAATCATTGTTGATGAACGGGCTTTGGCGAATCTGTCAACCTGGTATGACAGCCAGATTGAAATCCTGAGCAATGGCGAAGTGCGGGTGCGGGTCTGGCAGTCACCCCTGTTAATATTTGGCAGCGTGGCGTTCGGCACCTGGAATCATGTGGTTCTAAGGTATGACCGCACCGCCAAAGTATTGGATGGTTTCCTCAACGGAGTCGAGTCGGCAAACAAGATCACAAATCTGGACCGCGATGCCCCCTGGGAGTCTTCATCGAGCTATGGGATTTATTACGGGTTCGGGCTGGGTGACAGCCAGAATCTGGGCAGTGGCGCTTACCTGAACGGCCAGATCGACGAGGTGCGCATTTGGAATACCGCCCGTAGCGCGAGCGAGATTCAAGATAACATGCACCGGCGCCTGAACGGCGATGAAGCGGGCCTGGTAGCCTACTATCGATTCGATGAAGGATCAGGAAGCATGGCGGTCGATTACGGCACGAACCACTTCAATGCAACCCTGGTGAATGGCGCTTTCTACGCCATGTCTGGGGCCGAAATCACCTTCCCATTGGTCACCACCCAACCGGCAACGCCGGTGCTGGCAACGAAAGCGACGCTGAATGGCCTGGCAAATCCCTGCGGCGATGACACGGTGGCCTACTACCAATGGGGCCAGACCGCCGATAACCTGGATGGCAAGACGCCGTTTCAGAGTGTTGGCTCCGGCCAGAATTATCTGGCTTTCGCACATCAGCTTGAAGACCTCGAACCGGGAACCGCGTATTACTACCGGTTGGTAGCTTATAACCAAGCCGGCACCAATTACGGCTCCACCCTTACCTTCACCACACCCGTGTTTGGCTATGGCTGGCCTGTATCCACCAAAATCACCGGGGGTGAATCGTCCAGTCCCAGTCATGCCGTCGATACCGATGGCAATGTCTACCTGGCCGGCTTGTTCTCCGGCTCAGCCAATTTTCGCTCAACGCTCACGGCCGCCGGTGGTTCGAGCAGCAATGCGTTTGTTGCCAAGTTGAACAAGGGCGGCGATTGGCTTTGGGCAACGAATATTCCCCTAAGCGCGGGCGGGTTCCAGGAAATCAGGGCGATATCCGTCGATGCGGAACGAAATGTCTATATCGCGGGCCAATTCAGCGGACTGGTCCGGATGGGGGCGGACCTGAATGCTGGGAACAACACGAACCTATTTGTGGCCAAGCTGAATCGCACTGGTGATACATGGCTATGGGCTCAAGCCGTTGGCGGCGCGGGAATCGATCGCGCCAACGCCCTGGCCGCGGGTACCAACGGCAACCTATACCTTGCCGGCCAGTTTGCCGGCACAGCAACGTTCGGAACCAACACGCTTAGCTCGTCGAACGGAACTCCCGATATCCTGGTTGCCAAGTTGGACGCCGCCGGCAACTGGCTTTGGGCCCGAGCCGCATGCGGTTCCGGCGTCAACGATGCCGCCAATACCCTGGTTACTGACTCTGAGGACAATGTGTATCTTGCCGGGCAATTTGGTAATAGCGTTGGGTTTGGCTCTTATTCCCTAAGCGCGAGGGGGGACACGGATTTATTCGTGGCCAAATTGAATACCGATGGCACATGGCTTGTGGCAAAACGCGGCGGCGGCAGCGGCACCGATGCCGGCCTGGCGCTGGCAATTGACAACTCGGGCCAACTCTACCTGCTTGGGCAATTTAGCGGCACGGCAGACTATGATGGCAGTTGGAGTGACCTGAACACCGGCACCGCGGCGAATTTGTTCCTGCTCAAATTGACCTCGCAAGGTATTGCGGTCTGGTATGCCCAGGGCGGTGCCGGCAATGGCGCTTCGGCGGCGGTTGATGCTGCCAATCATGTCTATGTGACCGGCGATTTCTCCGTTACGACACAGTGGGGCACGCAATCCTTGATCTCGTCCGGAAGCACCGATGTCTTTATCGCTCAGCTCGAGACGGGGTCCGGCGTCTGCAACTGGATCAGGAAGATCGGCGCCCAGGGAACGGAACAATGCGGTTCGGCGTCGGTGGACGCCTCGGGCATGGTCACGGTGTCCGGAAGTTACCAGAGCACAATTCTGATCGGTTATGTCCAATTGGTTTCCAACAATCCCAAGGATATTTTCCTGGCACGGCTCGACGCCACACCCCGTTACGAGTACAATACATGGACCATCGGCCAACCGGTTCCCATCCCGCCCGAGGCGCAAAGCGTCACACTGACAAACGGAGGCGCCATCGGCCAACCCATGATTGTTGTTCTGGAGCAAGACTACCAGGACAGCGATAACCTAAACTCCTTCGATTGGAGCCTGGCGGAAAGCAAACTATACGGGGTGCGTCCCGTAACGGCGATTGTGAAATGGCCGCTTACGACCGAGGCAACCAATACTACCAAGGTGATCACGGTCGTCGGTCGAACCATTTGGCCGGTCCATCCGCAATTCCACGTCGCCGGTGCCCCCGTTGAGGTGCAACCGGCCATTGCAGGGTTCCCTTATCAGTTCTTTTCGGTCGCCTTTACCTCGATCAACGGGGCCGATGTCGATCCCAGCAAAATATTCAACGCCTCATCGCCCGGGTACAGCGTTATAAAATTCCTGACGAGATCAAGGATTGCG
>JAMCZD010000368.1 GCA_023473405.1 Candidatus Omnitrophota bacterium | reverse complement strand
AATTGACAAATCATCGGTCAAACAAATTAGACACTTTGTAGTTTGTCTTATCCTCCGTAAGACCGATTTTATTTCGAATGATCCTGCCGCAAACCCACCGAATCGGCGATCTCCTCGAACTCGCCTCGGCTCAGTTTTTCGAGCGTTTTGCCACGCGCCGCAATCTTTTCGTTAATCTTGATGACCTTTTCAGTCATGACCGAGTGCGTCTCCTCGGTTCCGCCCACCAGGACGAAATTTGGGCCGGTCGTCAATCGTTTATGGCCGTCGTTATCCAACCCGAGGCCTAACATGACTGCTCGGCGGGGTCGCTTATGGTCATCGGACATGCTTGCCATGAATCAAACCTAGAATCTATGGGTGTGATGTCAAGAAATAGCCCGGCACAGCAGACCCGGAAGTCCGCCACGACTGTAACGCCGATTTCCCAATCGGCGGAGCGGCGCGCCGGTCCGACGCGAAGCGAGTTGGAAACCCGGCACAGCAGACCCGGAGGTCGCGCTACCTTATGCCAACCGCCGTGGCATGACACCCCTGGCGGCCGAGATTTTAGTTTTCTTAACCAATTTAGCGCGCTATCCTCCTGGCCGTTCAATGAACTCGATTAGCGCAATTATGATTTCTCAATCCACCTCGCCGATGAATCCGGCTCGTTTCGGGCTGCCCCTGATGGTTTGGCTCAGCGCCGGGACCCTGCTGTTGCAGCCGGTTCGCGGTGAAACCACCACTTTTGCCAAGCTCAAGGAAGTCCCGTTCACCCAGGTGACCATCACGGACACTTTCTGGGCGCCGCGCCAGGAGACCAATCGCCTGGCCACTATCCCTTACAACTTGGATATGCTCGAGAAGGCGGGTAACATCCACAACTTCGACCTGGCAGCCACCGGTGCGCACAGCGGGTATTCCGGGCCGGTTTACATGGATTCAGACCTGTATAAAGGGCTCGAAGCGGCTTCCTACTCGCTGGCCACGCATCCCGACCCCGCGCTGGAAGGGCGTCTCGACGCTATCATCGCCCGCGTCGCCGCCGCGCAACGACCGGATGGTTATCTGGACACCCACTTCGAAGTCAACGCGCCCGACAAACGCCGGACCAATCTGCGCGACTGGCACGAGCTCTATTGCGCCGGCCACTTATTCGAAGCCGCCGTGGCGCATTACCAGGCCACCGGCAAGCGCACCTTGCTCGACGTAGCGGTCCGCTACGCCGATTACATCGGTTCGGTCTTCGGCAACGGCCCGGGCAAACGCATGGGTTATCCCGGCCACCCTGAAATCGAGTTAGCCCTCGTCAAGCTTTGGCGTGTGACCGGTGAGCACCGCTATTTCGACCTGGCGCGATTCTTTGTCGAAAGTCGCGGACGAAAATTCTTCGCCGAGGAACATCACACGCCCCTGGACAAATACGACGGCACTTATTGGCAGGATGACGTCCCCATCCGCGACCACCAATGCATCAACGGTCACGCCGTTCGCGCAGCCTACTTGCTCTCAGGCGCAGTGGACGTGGCGTCCGAGACCGGAGATCAGGGATTGCTCGATATGATCAGCCGGGTTTGGTACAACACAACCAAGCGGCGGATGTACATCACCGGCGGCATCGGCCCCTCGGCCAGCAACGAAGGATTCACCACCGATTATGACCTCCCTAACCTGACCGCCTACCAGGAAACGTGCGCCTCCGTAGCCATGGCCATGTGGAACCACCGGCTCAACCTGCTCTACGGCGACGGACGTTACGCCGACCTCGTCGAGCGTGCCCTCTACAACGGCATTCTCGCCGGCGTCTCCCTGGACGGCACCCGCTTTTTCTACGCCAACCCGTTGGCCAGCACCGGAAAGGATCATCGTTCCAGTTGGTTCGGTTGTGCCTGTTGCCCCCCCAATGTCACCCGCACGATCGCTTCCCTCGGCGGCTACGCCTATGCCCTTTCCGACCATGGAATTTGGGTAAATCTCTATGTGCAAGGCTCGGTCCAAACCACCCTCGACCATGAACCCGTCCAACTGGACGTTACCACCGATTACCCGTGGAACGGGCGCGTCATCATCAAACCGCTGCTGGAAAACCCGGCAACGTTCGAATTACGCCTGCGCATCCCTGGCTGGTGCCAGAATGCCGTTGCGAGCGTGAACGGACAATCCGTCTCGAACCCGACGATCGACCGTGATTACCTAGTGCTGGCGCGCGAATGGCACGAGGGTGATGTGATCGAGCTGAACCTTCCTATGCCAGTGGAACTAATCGCTGCCAATCCACTGGTCAAGGAAGATCTTGGGAAACTGGCGGTCCAACGAGGACCGATTGTCTATTGTCTCGAAGCCTGCGATCAATCGGTTCCGTTATCGGCCATTGCGCTGCCCGATGCTGCCAGGCTGACCCCCGAAAAACGATCCGGCCTGCTGGGTGGCGTGGTAGTGTTGAAAGGCCGCGGCAGGGTGGCTCGGGCCTTGAAGTGGGACAACCGGTTGTACCAAGCAGTCCCTGACGCACGTCGCGTCACCATCACGGCTATCCCCTATTATGCCTGGGACAACCGGGCCCCCGGCGCCATGGAAGTCTGGATACCCGTTTCTCCCTTGGCTGCCAAGTGAGCGAGAGGTGCGTGGAGAGCGGAGCGTGTGCAACGTGGAATCCACGTCTCTTCCGTCCCTTTCGTCCCTTCAGTGGTAGCGTGCCGAGCGTCCGAAGCGTGTAGGACGCAAACGCCCAAGCTCCATTACGCTCCAGACGCTCCAACGTTCCGTAATGCTACACGCCGGGGACGTATCCCTTGCCAAATGAGGCCTTGGACTCGGTGCGGAAATCGGTCATCAGCGACATCAAGGCCGTGGTGCCGCCATCGGCTATAATTGTTTGGCCCACGATATAACCCGAGTCGTCACAGCTCAGAAACACCGCCAATTTGGCGATGTCCATCGGAGTTCCGGCGCGAGCCACAGGAACTGAGTTATAAGCGTCTTTGGCGGCTTGTTCGAGGTTGAATCCGGGGATCGTCTTGAAATAATTGTCCACGGTGACCCATCCCGGGGCGATGGCATTGACGCGGACGCCTTGGTGGGCCATTTCAACAGCCAGGGAGCGCGTGAAAGCGATGATTGCACCCTTGGTCGCGGCATACACCGAGTGTTCGCGGGCGCCGGAAAATCCATGGATCGAGGTCAGATTGCAGACCGTGCCGCCGCCGTGGTTCACCATGTACTTCGTGACGCGCTGGGTCAAAAAGAACTGGGCCCGGATATTAACGCCAAATACCGTGTCGAATTGGTCCTGCTCGACCTTGAAAAAGGGCTTGTTAAAGGTGATGCCAGCGTTATTCACCAGGCTGTCAATGCCGCCCATAAATTCGATCGCCTTGTCGGCCAATCCCTGAACCTCTTTCACGTCGCCTAAATTCGCCTTGAACGCCTCCGCCCGCCGCCCCATGGCCTTGATTTCATCGACGGCTGAGCGCGCACCGGCCTCGCTATGCGCATAATGGAGAACCACATCGGCGCCCTGGCGGGCGAACTCCAAGGCTATTTCACGGCCAATTCCGGTTCCCGATCCGCTTACCAACGCTTTACGGCCCTTCAGCTTCATCTCTGTGCTCATAGATTTCCTATCATTTTTGGTTGATGTTTGGCGACCGATTCTGCGTTAAACTTACCGGCTTATCTAGAGAAAAGTGGCTTGCCGGGCCGGCTTTTTTCAGCAATTTATCGCCGTTTTCTTTAGCCTATTGACGCGCTTGATGGTTAAAGTAGAATTAAAAATAAATTATGATTCCGCTGAGTTTGAGAGCCACGAAGCCGTTGGAACTTGCCTGGTTATCCGACGTAACCGAGTCCCTCAAGCCGGCCAGCGAGCTGTGTCCGATTTGGGTCCGCCACGGAACCATCTATTCAGGCTCGCCGGCCCCCCCGCCGGAACGTCACCCGTATTGCGGCATGGGGATAAACCTCGAGGGAACGGTCGTAACCTTTGTGGAACGTCAGAAGGCCGAACGTCTGCCCGGGGACATTATTCTGGTGGGCCCAGGCGTTCCGCACTGGAGCAGGATCACACGCTATCCCCTGAAATTCATCACGGTCTATTTCCTCCCCAGCGTTCTCATTGACCTGGGCCCGCAGAGTGACGGCCCGGAAGTGCTCCGGCGCTTTACCGTGAAACAGACCTTGAGCGAGCGCCTGGTCAGACCCCCAAAGGTCCTGCGCCAGCGTTTGACGCGTTGGTTCGAGGAAATCCGCGACGAGTTCGAGCGAAAACAGTTCGGACGCGAAATACGGCTCCGAACACTGCTGATGGAGCAACTGGTTGAGTTGTTGCGTTGGGAACAGCGAATGGGGCGCAAGCTGGGAAAGGCGGAAGACACCGAGTGGCAACCCGTCAGCAAGATTTTCCGGTACCTGCGCGAGCATTACACCGAACCGATTTATGCGGAGAATTTGGCGCGCGCAGTCGGCGTGAGCGAGTCGCGGCTAAAAATCCTTTTCAATAAAGCGGTGGGGATGTCATGGGTTAAATACCTCCAGGGTTACCGCATTCACCGGGCCGCCGCCCTGTTGAGCGAGCCGGGGTCAAACGTGACCGAGGCCGCGTTCGCGGTTGGTTTTGAAAGTCTGAGCCATTTTAACGCCACCTTTCACTCTTTCATGGGCGTTTCGCCCACCATTTATCAAAAAAGAAGCCGCATCCCCCTGGATTGGGACACGCGGGTGGACCCCCTTTTGCAGAAGGGTCTCACCCTGCCTCCGCTCAAATCCTAATCGAAATGGAAGACAACGCGTCGCACGCCAAATATGTCCTCGGTTAGAGCGCAACGAACAACCCTCGGTGAGCTCACTTGGCTGCTGGATGCCTCGGAATCGCGCCAGCCGCTGACCGAGTTATCTCCTATCCTGGTGCGTTATGGCATCGTCCACTCCGGTCCGCCCGTCCCGCATCCCGAGTACCATCCCTATTGCGAATTTGGAACCAACATCGAGGGCGAGGTAGAATCGCTGGTGGAAGGCGAAAAGGCCATAAAACTGCCCGGCGACCTCTTCCTGGCCGGCCCCATGGTGCCGCATTGGGCCCGGATCACCCGTTATCCTTTGCGATTCATCACCGTTTACTTCCTGCCCAGCGTCTTGATCGAGCTCGGCCCCGAGAGCGACGGCCCGCAAATCCTCTACCGTTTCACCGCCCAGCAATCGTTAAATGACCGCCTGGTGCGCCTGCCCCCCATCCTGCGCCGGCAATTCAAAAACGGTTTTGAAAAAATCGTTGCGGTATACGAGCAGGAAAAGTTTGGACGCGAGATCGAGCTGCGCACGCTGCTGATGGGACTGCTGGTGCAACTGTTGCGCTGGGAACAAAAGATCGGACGCAAGGTCAAGGAAACCCGCCTGATCAATTGGAAGTCCGTCAGCAAATCACTCCAATACCTCCGCGAAAATTTCCGTGAACCAATCTACGCCGCCGACCTGGCTCGAATAGCCGGCGTAAGCGAATCCCGCCTGCGATTGCTGTTCAAACATGCCCTCGGCGTGAATTGGTCAAAATACCTGCAGGCCTACCGTATCCACCGCGCCGCCCTGCTCCTGAGCCAGTCCGGCGGCAACGTCTATGACGCAGCCCTGGAAGTGGGTTTTGAGAGTTGGAGCCACTTCCACGCCGCCTTCCGCTCGATCATGGGGGTTACCCCGAGCGACTACGTAAAGCAATCCGCGCAGAAGGCCGGCCCCCTGCCCGGCGCCTGAATCGTCACGCGTGAAGCGTAAGGAGCGTGGGACTCCGTCCTTTCCCGTCCCTTTGGCCCTTTCGGCCCCTTTCGTCCCTTCCGCAATAGCGTGAGAGGTGTAAAGCGTGTGAGCGCAAAAGCGTGAGTGATCGTTGGTCCCTCCCCTCTATCACGCTCCCCACGCTCCCACGCTCCCTCCGCTCCACGCTCCCCACGCCCCCGCCACTCACGGCTCAGCCCGCACGCCGTCTACGTAAACCGCATCTCCCTTTGAACGGCGGCTACGCTCGCCCAACACGGAAATCCGCAAGGTATGCGTTCCCCCGTTTGGCAGTTCCTTTTGGAAGACACAAGCACCCCAGATGTCGTCCGCCGAATAGGTATCAACCACCTCGACAGGAACGTCGTCTATGCTGACTTGAGCCTTGCCGCAATCGTCGCCCAGTTTGGCAAACCAGAGGATCTTCTTACCCTGGAAGGTCAACTCGGCGGTTGCGCCCTTTTCCTTGGCAAAGGCAATGGTCCCGCAATACGCCGGCTCCAGTTGGGATTGACGCTGCCATTCGCCGGTGAATGAAATCCCGCCTCCCGCGGCATCGTCAAAGATACTCGACAGCCGGGCAATCGGTCCGGTGGCAACCGTCTTGGCTGAAGCATTGCCCGCCCCGTCCACTGCGCATATCTCGTAATCGGCCGCCAGGTCCGCACCGGCGGAGTGATCGAAATAGTAAGTGCCCTTGGCTACCCGGTCCAGGTAAACACCGCCGCGGTAAACGTCATAGTAGGAAATCCCAGTTGTTGTCCTGGCTTTTTTCCAGGAAAGTTCGAGCCCGGGGTATCCCATGTTTTCGGCCCATCGTTTGGTCGCTCGAGTGGGCGCCGTCGGCGGTTCCGTGTCCAACTTGCTCCCGGGATGCAGAGGCAGGTTCAGATAAATCAGCTCTCCAGGCAGCATCTTTTGGATTTCGATCCCCTTCGCCATTAGGTCTGCGCCCGTGCGCTTCGAGATTTCGGTGGCTTCCTGGAAGGATACAAAATAGTTCTCCGACGGAAGCAGTCCCTTGGGCTTGATGACCACCGGCCCGGGGGCCGGGTGTTTTGGAATCAGTATGCTGCGCCTGCGGTCCCCGCTCAGTCGCTCGAAGTACATGGTGGGATCATCGCCGGTAATCAGCGGACGATACACCTTGACCCATCGCCCCACCACGCCTTCGTGCTGCAAGTAATGGTAGATATCGACCAATTGCCGCACTCCTTCGAGCTTGGCCGGGTCCCAGGTGTCTCCATACATGTCGAAATTGATGCAGAGCTTGCCCCGCCAGGTTGCTTTGTCGTAGTCATACGGAGGCGATACCTCGGGTATATCGCTCGTCTTGTCGGGCGGAAACAGCAACGCCGCGTAGTAATTCCTCAGAACCCCCACCGCGCCATCGCTGAACGAGAATGACGATGAGAACCGGGTGTAGTCGTATCCGCCGTAGTTACCGCCACCGTTGACGGATTGGAAGGCGCAGTCCGGATGACGGTCAAGAAACCCCTGGATTACGCGGCGAAAACCTTGGTCCTGGCCCAGCAGAGGCGTGTCATCATGCGGATTTAATGGACAGGTAAAGAAACTGTCATTCCGCCACTCGAGGCGGCCCCAACGTTCCACAAAACCGTCCAGTTGGCCCTTCATGAACTCGACGACCTCAGGCCGGGACATATCCAAGGTGCTGCCGCCCACCACCCAATCCGGGTGCTCGCGCGCTACCTTCGACTGCGGGTCAACGGTATACAGAAAGGCGTAGATGAGCATGCCCATCCCGTTCTTCCGCAAATAGACGTTGGCAGACCGAAAGTCCGGCCCGTTCCAGTCCCCTGCCCGGTCCCACCAACCCCAGTCGCGATGATAAACATCGGCGCCGCAGTAGCGCATGAGGTCGGCGACGCGGAATATCTTGCGGTAGGTGCTGGCAAAATCGGCGCCTCCCCCGGCCCAATTCGATCCCCATGAGGTTCCTTTCGGCCAAAAACCTTGCATCCGAATGGCCGGGAACCAATCGTTTCGGGTATAATCCCACAAATACCGGTACTGCCAATCCAGGCATTCATTGCCCGCGTTATCCAGGTCGCTGCGATAGAGTCCAACAAACGCCTTTGGCGTCGTAACCGAAGCTCCCGGTTCGAGGATTTGATGATGCCCGGCAACTTTCAATTGGACCTTTACGGCGCCATCCTGGCTGAGGCCGAAAGAGGATGTCCAATGGCCAAAATAATCCCAGCCAATGAACACGCCTTCCTGGGTGTCCCGGTTGTAGAGCGCATACCAGGGGGCATAGCTGCTGGTGCCGGGCCGAAATCCGTAATGGCTGCCGCCGCTGCCCCCATTGCCGGTGTTGCAGACCGAACCGGTCACCCGCACCCGGCCCGCTTTGGAGGCCGTCCACACCCTGACTGCATCCTGACCGCCGTCGGGGTGCTGGCTATCGGCGCTGATCCACGGGATGTCGGTCGAGCCTTCGCGGCGCCACTTGCCATTGGGCGCATCATAAACCATGTCAATGAATTTGCCGTTCTTGATG
The DNA here is from genome assembly GCA_023473405.1 of Candidatus Omnitrophota bacterium. GTDB lineage: Bacteria > Verrucomicrobiota > Verrucomicrobiia > Limisphaerales > UBA1319 > JAMCZD01. Next base: position 4,192 of record JAMCZD010000368.1, on the reverse strand, counting down.
TATTGGTACTGCCAGTTGTTCTTGCCTTGTTTTCCGCTGAATTGCTGCGAGGCCGTGCATGACTCGCCGTTCTCGTCGGTTATCGTGGGATCGAACTCGGTGGTGTCATTTCCCACATTCCCGTTCATGTTGACCTGGAAAATCAGTTTATCTCCCGCCGCCAAATCAACCGTAAAATCGAAATTGGTCCGGACCAAGGCATTCGCCACATATTGCCAACCGCTCTTCGGCCAAACCTGCCGGTCATTCAACATAATCCTGGCCTTGATGCCGTCCCCGGCAAATTTGGGCTCGCTCCCAAATGGAAACGGCTCATAAGAATCAAAGGCGCGCGTCTTTCCGGACGACAGCTTCTCGGTCCTGAGGTCCCACGAGCCAGGGTCATTTTCACCGCCGGTCATCCAGAGAAAATCCAGGGCCTCAGGCTTGCCGTTGCGCACCTGGAGATTCAAAAAGGCCGGATCGACCACCTGGATCGGTTTTATATCCGCGTTCTGGTAGGTCACCCACTCCCGGATGATGCTCGAGCCCGGATAAATAACATAGCTCTTGGTCACCAAAAGCGGGCCGCCTCGCAGCGTTATATCCAGTTGCAATTCACCCTGCGCGAGCCGCCGCTCCTGCGTCCCCACCAATTGCCAACCACCGCGCCCGCCATCCCATTGATCGGCCGCGGTGCCTAAAGAGACCAGAAACTCATCTGATTCGGCCCCGGCAGGAATCAATTCGTAACCGCTGCTCTTGTTCTTCAGGCTCGTTAATCGGAATTGGCCGCCTTCAAGCGCGACCACCTTTTCCAGGGCAGACGTCCCCATTGTCCATTGCGAACCTTGCTGGCGGACGTAAGCGTCGCCGCTCGTCATCCCCCACCCCTCCTGGATCAGCAAATGCGAACTGCCACTCAAAGCGGCAATCACCAGAAAAACAATAAGATTGAGCAGCCCCCGAAGAGACCCGCACCCGGGACGCGATCGCTCCAGGACTTTGATCAAAACCAGTTTATGCATGACTTTCATTATTTCAAAATTCGAACCTAATGCGTCCGTTTTTCAGCTTAAATCATGCCATTTTTATGGGGCTCGGAACGTGAGGCGTGGGAGCAATTAGCCATTAGCCATTAGCCATCAGCCGTTAGCCATCAGCCATCAGCCGTTAGCCATCAGCCATTAGCCATTAGCCATTAGCCATTAGCCATCAGCCATCAGCCATTAGCCATTATTGATCGGATTACATCCAATTTTGAGTTCGAAGGACTCCACGGCGATGCACCGTTAATAAATATTTTCCGTGCGGCCAGGCCAAGACCCATTACAGTGTGGCCAATGTCAGACCTCTTTCTGCAACTGCTCGACGCAACGATTGATCGCCTCCAAAACCTGAGGGAGCGCGGCGAAAAATATGTCCCGGTGTCGGCGGACACGTTCGCTGCCCTGCGAGATGCTTTCTCCCCCGCTGAACGAACCGGAACCGCGCGGCCTGCCAACCGATTGTTTGTCGCTCCACCAACCGTCCCGCAACCGGTTCACCGCCTCGATCCTCCGCCAACCGCAATCTCCACACCGCCTCCTCCAGCGTCGCCACAGCTCGAAGACCCCGTGGCCGCGGCAATGTCCGATCTGCGGGGGCAAAGTCTAGCTTGCCAGAAATGCCCGGCGCTGGCCAAGGCCAGGAAGAACGTGGTTTTTGGCGTGGGCGACGTTCACGCTGAACTAATGTTTGTCGGCGAGGCGCCCGGGGCGGACGAAGACGCCGAGGGCGAACCGTTCGTGGGCAAGGCAGGCCAGTTGCTGACCCGCATCATCCAGGCGATGGGACTTACCCGCCAGACCGTCTATATCGCCAATATCCTGAAATGCCGCCCGGACACCCCCGGCCAATCGTCGGGCAATCGCAAGCCCAGCCCGATCGAAATGCAGACCTGCCTCCCTTACTTGCTGCGGCAAATCGAACTCATCAGGCCCAAAGTCATCGTCGCCCTCGGCGCCACCGCCATGGAAGGTCTCATGGGCAAAAGCGTTCCTATAACCAGGGTCCGCGGACACTTCCAAGTCTTCCGTGATACCCCGCTGATGCCCACTTATCACCCCGCTTATTTGCTCCGGAACCAGGCGATGAACATCAAACGCCAGGTCTGGGAAGACATGCTCCAAGTGCTCGAAAAACTGGGCCGCCCGATCAGCGAAAAACAGCGCAAGTATTTCCTCAGTAAAGAGTAGCCGCAGGCATCGGGAATTGGGATTTGGGATTTGTGCATCGAGAAGTGGTTATTTGTCATTCAAAGAGAGCCTCCTAAAGGCACGAGTGGGCTCCTCTTGGTTCAATTACAAATAAGAAATTCTCAATTCTCGATGATCAACGAATGGCCCCGGCCCGTGGTCTTGCCTCGCCGGGTTTTCGCGGTTCTGTTCCTGCTCGACCAACTCGAGAAAAACCGTTTCAACAACCTATCCAATACACCCAGTCGTTCCTCGCTCATGAACAGAGTGTTATCGATATAGAAACTATGAGCGTGAATAGTCTCGGCGTTGCAGAATCCTCCGCTCAAAAACCGCGCGCACGAAACCCGCCTGGACAAAACAGGTTCCCGATCGAATGGAAAAGTCTCGATCCCCAACGCGTTCAACCACCGCTGGCACGCCTCCTGGGTCTCGCGCTCCCGGAACACGAACGGCAGGTAAAACGAAGGTGACCCACCCGTTTCGACGTTCATGAGATGATCGGCGTACTTTCTGCAAATGGCCCGGAACCGCGCAAAATCCTGGTTCTTCCGTCTTTGGATGTCGATTGGGTTCGAAAGGACGGCATCCGCCGACGCATCCCAAGCATCATCGGGGATGACCTCGTTTTGTAACCTGTTATCGCTCATGGGCTGCTCAGTGTTGCATGCGGAACTCGTCCACCCTGAGGCAAACTGCCTGCAGCCGCCGCAGGTCCGCCAGGTCGGCATCGTTCTCGGCCTGCTTCCAATAGCTTTCTTTCTTGGTAAATTGCTTCGGATACCTCCAGTTCCAATGCTCGGCGTGTCCATCGGCAAACGATAGTGTGCAGCCCTGCGAGTGACGGTCCGCCGGCATGTTGACCCACCGGACATCCGGATCCGACCAGACCAGAAAATGCGCATCGTCAATGCTGTCCTCCTGCTCGTCAATGAACACAAACAGCCGGCTTGGCGCCGGTATTTGAGCAGCCAGGGTCACGGTGTTTTGGACCTCGTTGGTGCGTCCGCCCACGTTGCCATTCATCGAGTAGGAACGCGTCCGCAACACGGGCAGTTCCTTGCCCTGCATGGTCCGCGCATGCGACTTGTCGGCCGGGCAATGGTAAAGCGCCACCGATCGGTTGTAATCGTATTTGAAAAGCAATCCCTGCTCGATGGGGTCAGTGTCTGTATCGTAAATGGCGCTGCTGTTGCCGATCCACGAGTCGGGCGTGCTCCGCCAGGCGTTATTGGTGATGGCCGATCGATTGGGCGGGACCGCCCCCTGGAAATCGTCCACATACATCTGCCAGCAGGTCTGCAACTGTTTCAGGTTGTTGAGGCAGTAGGTCGAGTTCGCCCTCGCCTTGGCCTTGCTCACGACCGGCAACAGCAACCCCGCCAGGATGGCAATGATCGCGATCACGACCAGCAACTCGATGAGTGTAAAACCTGCCTTCCTTTTGTTGTCCAGGACGATTTTCATGGCTAAAGAGACGCGTGCAGGCCGATCCGCGATTTGGTTCGGTCCATCGCCACCATCGCGGGTCGCATCCCTTCCTGGACCACGACCACCATGTCTATCGGCGCATAACCATTGGCGCGCACGATCAGGCGGGTCTGCCCGGGAGTCGCGCCGGTCAGCACAAAACCGCCTTTGGCGCTGGTGAAAGCCGTTCTCGCATACCGCTGTGAAATTCCCGATCCCAGCAACACCTCAGCCCCCGCAATCGGTTTGCCCGATCCATCTCGAACGACTCCCGCCACCCGCACCCCCCTGGTAAGTTCCAATTCGTATTGCGCGGGCAGTCGGGCGGTCTCGGAACCGGTCCAGGCAACCGAGTTCAACAGGTAGTCCGGGTGCAGGCACACCAGGCGCACAGTGGCGTATTTGGAACGTGTGAAGGGAATTATCACTCGACCATCCTTGCTGGTGCTAAAATTATCGTACACACCCAGGTCATCCAATTCAACCTGGACCTTGGCCCCCCGGAA
>JAMCZD010000365.1:10910-12563 GCA_023473405.1 Candidatus Omnitrophota bacterium | reverse complement strand
CCTCTTGGCCCTGAAAACGCCCGCCAAGGCGAACATCCCGCCCAAGGCAATCTATGGCGCCTTCAGCGCGTCCACTGACAGTCTCACCTTGGATGATGTGAAGTTTTTCGGCGGCAAAGCCGCTAATTTGGGGCTGTTGCGACGGGTTGTTCCCGCTAATTCACCCGTGGCCATCGCGTTCTCGTTTGACCTGTGGGACGCGTTTATGGATCAATCCTTGCCGACCGGCAAAACGTTGCGCGCGGAAATTGCCAGTCGTCTCTCGGGCTTCACCTATCCGCCTGACGTGGCCTCGGTGCGCGCGAACCTGGCGGCCATTCGCGAGCTCGTCACCCGGACGGCCACCTTTAGCGCCGCGCAGAAGCTCGCCATCACCAATGCGCTCGCGTGCTTCGATCCGAACCGGCCCATTCGCTTTCGCAGCTCCAGCAACGCGGAGGACAGCAAGGCCTTTAGCGCCGCGGGCCTATACGACAGCTATAGCGGCTGCCTCCAGGACGATCTGGATGGCGACACCCAGGGGCCGTGTCATTGCGACCCCGTCGAAGCGAATGAGCGCGGCGTGTTTCGAGCGATACAAAAAGTCTATGCCAGTTTCTACAACGACAATGCCTTCCTGGAACGTCTGCGCCATGGGATCGACGAATCCCAAGTCGGCATGGCATTGCTGGTTCATTATTCGACTCCGGACGAATTCGAGCTGGCGAACGGCGTGGCCACGGTGTCTTCCGTCAATCAACAGTTTGGCGGACCGAGGATCCAACTTAAGTTAGTGAGCCAAGCCGGGGCGGTGCCGGTGACTAATCCCGAAGGCAATGCCAAACCGGAGATTGTCATGAGCGACGATTCTGGCAGCCTGCTGTTGGTCCAGGCCTCGAGCTTGGTGCCGTTGGGCAGCTACGTGATGCGTTGGCCGGACGATTACACCGCGTTCACCGAAATGTTGGTGAGCGTCTATAAGGCATTTAGCGGGCCGTCCACCGAACCGCCATTGCCGGCCGATCAGACGCGCCAGCTTGATTTTGAATACAAGAAGACACAGAGCGGCGCCTTGCTCATCAAGCAAGTGCGCGAGCTGCCGCAAGTCAGTTCCACCACGGTAACACGTTACCTATTGAGTGAACCGGTTAGCTATTGGGTCTATCAAAGCGAAGGCTCAGATGTATTCGCCAACCACCGGCTTAAAGAATATCTCAGCCTGCAAACCAAAAACATCGCCGTCAATGACACCAATCTCGCGGACTGTTTTTACACCAACGCCCAACTCATTTATCGCGATGGCACGAACATCCTGAATTTAGCCGGCGCCCTGTCGAGCTGGCCCGGGTTTAAGCATTCGGTAAGTCAAGACCCGCGCAAAGGCGCCGTAGTGACCGACTGTTGGAGCGTGGGAAGCGGGTCTGACCAACGCGCCTATCAATTGACCTCGATCATCCCTACCAACTCGGATCCGGCCACGCCTTTCCTGCCGCAGGCCGAAATCCGCAAATGGCTTCAAGTCACCTATGCAACTCCGCAACCGATCCTGGACTATCAAGGTATTGGAACGAATACGGCACAGGAGGAAGTCCAGCTTATCGCGCATCCCGACTTAAGTACCCTCCAACCGGACCCGGAGGAAACCTTTGCCACGACCAATCAAATCGCCTTCCG
>JAMCZD010000365.1:0-10900 GCA_023473405.1 Candidatus Omnitrophota bacterium | reverse complement strand
CCTTCCGAGTAGCCTTCCTGTCCTCGACCAACACGGTGGGACCGCCGCTGGGTGTGGACAAGGATTTTTGGGGCAGCTATCCGGCGGCCTTTTCACCTTGGGCCCACACTGCGATCACCGGTTTGCTCTCCGCGCCGCTGGAATTGCGAGGCTATTATTCGCAATCGGCGAAGGCCGGTCATAAGTATCGTTACCAGTATTTCATCTATGAGCCAGAACTCGAACCGGGTCTGCCTGCCCAGCAATTACAGGAACTCCAAACGAAGAACATCCGGCTGATTTACGTCGAACGCCGACTCGGCATTCCGGGAACAGTCTTGGTGACCGTCTTGGGGTACGACGGCACGTGGCGGAAGTTGTGATCGGGCTACAATGCCCGTCATGGAGGGCACGGGACGGCCACAGGCATGGCATGTCCCGGAGTATTTGTTGGTCATAAGGACAGATAGTTGAGGTTGAACCGTTTCTGCTGTTCGTATTATCAGGTGAAAAAGAAGCAAATTCCTATCATTCCGAGCGTGATCGCCACGACAGCCGTTGCTGCGCTCGCCGCGTTATCTTCCTTTCGCGTCATTTTCAACCGTAACCGAGTTTCCGGTCAGTGCACGCTGCTGAGCGGGAGATTCGAGAACCGGCCGGACAGGTCCGCCGTCTTTTCCACAGAGGACGGGGTAAGCTCGGCCTGGTTAGTCAACTGATCGCTTGTTTCTCCCCTTGGTCCGCCTGTTCCCGGTCCCGTTTTTCCCGCTCCTTGCGCCTTTTCTCGGTGAGTTTGCGATCCCGTTCCCGTTCGCGCGCTTTCTCAGCCGCCGTGCGTTGCGCCCCCCGGCGTGGTGGGTGGCACCGGCAAGGGCGGCAAGCTCTGCAAAGCCGCCTGCGCATTCTGTCCCTGCGTGACACGCATTCGCCAAACCGAGTCCCAGCCCAACCAACGAGCCGCATGGCCGGCTTGGATTGTGTCCTTTTTTTAGTTGGGTGAATCTTCAGGTGGGTGGAAGCTCTCGGCTTGCGCCACTGCATTCTCCTTTTCCCACTGGTGGCTGACATCGACTTTCTCCCTGGATCGTCGTGGGCCAGGAACCTCCAAGGGCAGAACCAACTGCGGCCCCCGCTCGGGGCCAAAGAGCTCGCCTTGGACCGCTCCACCACCGATACCGGCACCTTTCGGACCGCCCAGGCCGTTCTCTTCCAACACTTCTTGAATACTGGACACACTGACCGTTTCCTGCCAGCCGGTCTTGACGCGGGCTTCCCCCGGCATGGCCAGGAAACGCTCGCGGTCGGCGTCATCCTTGAAGATGGGTTCGCGCCGGTCGCCGCGATTCATGACGTGATAAATCGCGCCTGGATATTGGACCCTCAACCTTCGCGCCATGCGCGAAACTCCCTCAACCGGCCACGGACTTGTCAATACTATTGACCGGTACCCTTTAAGTCGCGCTCCGTTGGGTGCCGGTTGAAGTCGGAACGAATTCCGTGAAGGAACAGGATTCTCACTTTTTAGGGCGCGATTTCCTCGGAGGGAAGCGTGAAGGTGTTAAGAAAGTCGCGAATCAATGCGAGTACCCGTTCGGAGGTCATCGCCGCTGGGAGTCTGTCGGCCCACAGTCTTCCCGGGTGAAGCACATCCCACATAGGCTTTTTGCCTTGCGCGCGTCCAATGCCGGGCGGGTGATTTCCGAAACCCTCAACTACCGCGTTCCAAAGCGGCCGGTAGTGACTGATGAGCAGGGTTTCGGCGAGCGGAATGAACACTTCATCCACGACCAACCATCGACATCGAAAATCGGCCAGATTGAGGTTGCGAGCGGCGCTGATGGAATCGGAATGCTCCTTGAGCCGCTTGTGGAGCGCCTCGCCATGAGGCACGTCAAACCCTTCCAAACCTTTCCGTCCTCCCTTCGGGATTGCTTTGCCGACATAAATGGGCAGTCTCATGCGACCTTTCTGATTTGGCTCGGAAATCTTGAGGTACGCCTCAAATCCTCCGCTGTAGTAGAGCGCGTACAAACCCGCGCCCGGAAAATTTGGGGCGGGCAGCTCTTGAGGGTCTTGGCCGAGGAGCTTCAACACGATGCTTGCGGCAAGGTTTCTCTTCGCCAGCGGATTAAAAGGCTTGAGGTCGTCCATCAGGGATTCTGGCAGCGCGGCGTCGATGTTCAACCAGCGTCATGGCGACACTCGCGCCGAGAACGGTTGCCAGCGTTACCGGCACGGCATTACCAATTTGACGCATGCTTTCCGTCCACGAACTGGGAAACACATACCAATCAGGGAAGGTTTGCAGTCTCGCGCTTTCCCGCACCGTGAAATAGCGAACCGAGCCATCGGGAAAGGAAACCATGTTCTCACCACCAGGCACGCCATGGCCGCCTGCTTTCAGAGTCTTGGCGGGGCTGTCAAGTCCACTGCCCGTGTGGCCCGGGTATTTTCGCGCGCCTGGTTGAAAACTGTGGTTGGCAATGCGAGATGCCTCGTTACAACGAGGGTCGGGCAAGCCGGCTAACGCGTCGCGCACGGTGCGCCATCGCGCTGAAAACGGTAGGGTTTCGATCTCCCCGAGCCTATGCTCAACCCGGGGTGGCGGGGCGGGCCGTTGTGAGCATGGAATACGATGCTCGTCCCAGTAAACTCCTGTCAGCCACTTTGCCACTTCCAGCGCGTCTTGCGAATGTGTGGCCCTTGGAAAGCTCCACCGTTCCTGTATGTCCCAGCGAAACCCGACAATGACAACGCGTTCACGAAGCTGCGGCACGCCGAAATCCGCCGCGTTTACTCTCTGGAAAACAACGCGGTAGCGAAGTCCGCGCTCGATGCCGCCGGTGTGGTGCTCTTCCAGTCGTGAAAGGTGTTCCGTCCATGCCTCATCCCCGCCGCGTGTCAGATCCGGATACTCTAGCTGCAACAGAACGTAGCCAAAATACTTGGCAAAGGACTTTCTCAGTAATCCGCGAACATTTTCAAAGATGAAGGCCTCGGGACGAACCGCGCGAACGACGCGAACCGCGTTGGGGAACATGTCGCGCTCGTCGTGATAGCCGCGGTGTTTTCCCCCAATCGAAAACGGCTGACAGGGCGGGCCGCCAGAAACCAATTGAACGCGGCCTTCCCACTCATGGAAATCCACCTTGCGAATATCGGTGTCGAACAGATGCGGATTTGCCCCCATGCGGCCCAGCCAGTTTTCCCTTAGGGTGCGACATGAATCCGCGTCGCGTTCGACGATGGCAACGGGCGAAAAACCTGCCGCATGCAAGCCGAGCGCTAATCCGCCGCCACCGGCAAAGAGTTCAATCGAGTCCATCCGAACCGCTTTTACCCGAGAATCTCGAAGGAAGCAAGCATCGCCTCAATCCTCCGCGCAACCCGGTATGGCTCGCGAAGCGAGTGTTCCCAAATCCTTAGCACTCGCCAACCCCTTTCACGAAGCAATCTGCCAACCTCGCGGTCGCGCGCCCTGTTCCGGGAAATCTTTGGCATCCAGAAGCTCTGGCGTGATTTCGGCATCCGGCAATGCCATCGGCATCCGTGCCAAAAACAGCCGTCCACAAAGACCGCGACGCGCCCCCGGCGGAACACAAAATCGGGCTTGCCAGGCAATCGGCAATGCCTGCGCCAGCCGGTGATTCTGTGCGTTCGCAATATGGAAACTAATTTAAGCTCGGTATCCTTGTTTCCTTTCGAGCGAATGGTCGCCATTACTTGGGACCTCTTCTTTCTGGTCCAAATATCAGCCATACATGTTTTATACAACATCCAGGTCGTGAGGCACAACCGAAGCCGCGCTGAACGGTTTCAAATGTCGATTCTTCTTAACAATTTCTTAACGGTTTCGTCCTGCTTCTTGATTATGCGAGGAAGACGGATGACGGTATTGTGAAGCCATGAAGTGCAATGGTCAAAAGTTTCGAAAGTCATATTGCGGAGATGATTTACGACTCGGTTCTCGCGGATGCCGTCGCGCGGCATGGAGGAGTTTTCTTCTATGCAAGAAACGGGAAGAGAGAGATACTGGCACGACCGCGTTGCGAGGCGAATATCGTGAAAGGAAATGAGCATTCTAACGAGGCCTCCGCGATTGGCCCCGTCACTTGGCGGCCGGGCAACGCGGCCGGGATCGTGGATTACCTTATGGGTTCGAGCGGCGAACCAGAGACAAATGGAGTGTCGAAGTTTTCGGAACCGAAACGCAAGATCGGACGGAATCTCGTTGCGTTGGATTTTTCGCCGTTTTCGGCCCGGGTGCTGGACGCGGCCACAGCTCTCGCCCGACAGAGCGGAGCGGAGCACCCGTCACCCTCCTCTACGTTACCCGTTTTTATGGAAAATCTCGTCGCCGGAATTACTGATCTGATCTACATTGGAATAATCGTTGTGTTCTTCATGGGCAGCGGATTGTACGTCGGCTTCTGTGAGAAGCTATAAGAGTAGGAACAATGGCAACCATCATGGCGGGGCTGATTGCCCTAATGTTGTTCGCGTATCTCGTGTTCGCGATGTTGTATCCCGAAAAGTTCTAACCCGATTCATCCATGCATACCTCTGGCTGGATCGAACTCGCGTTTTTCGTCGGCGCGCTCGTGCTCATCACCAAACCGATGGGCCTGTACCTGATGCGGGTGCTCGACGCCAAGGGGAAGACGCGGCTCGATCCGCTGCTCAAGCCCCTGGAACGGCTCACGTATCGTTTGATGGGCGTCAAGCCGGATGAGGAACAGGATTGGAAGCGGTACACCTTCGCCATGCTGCTGTTCAGTTTGGTGAGTTGCCTTTTCACCTATGCCATCCTGCGCCTCCAGCTCCTGCTCCCGCTCAATCCGCAACGCTTCGGGCCGATGCCGCCGGACCTGGCGTTCAACACCGCCGTCAGTTTCACAAGCAACACCAACTGGCAGAACTACGGCGGGGAATCCACCCTTTCCTATTTCTCGCAGATGGTCGGATTAGCGTTTCAAAATTTTGTCTCGGCGGGGGTCGGGATTGCGCTGGCGGCGGCCCTGGTGCGCGGCATCGCGCGTCACTCGAGCCGGACGCTCGGCAACTTCTGGGTGGACCTGGTGCGCACAGCGTATTACCTGCTGCTGCCCATTTGCCTGGTCTTCGCGGTATTCCTTGTCTCGCAAGGCATGATACAAAACTTCAACCCATACACCAAAGCCAGGCTTATCGAGCCGTATCAGTTGCCGGTCGAGAAGAAGGACGACAAAGGCGGCACTGTTCTCGATGCGAGCGGCAGACCCGTGATGGATGAACAAACGGTGAACGAGCAAATCATCGCGCAGGGACCCGTCGCGTCACAGGTTGCGATCAAGATGCTCGGGACCAACGGAGGCGGCTTCTTCAACGCCAACGCCTCGCATCCGTTCGAGAATCCAACGCCTCTCTCCAATTTCATCCAGATGCTCGCAATACTTTCCATTGGCAGCGGGCTAACCTATTACCTGGGCCGGATGGTGAAGAACCAAAAACACGGCTGGTCAGTTTGGAGCGCGATGGTGGTCCTGTTCCTCGCCGGCGTGCTCCTGGCGTGGTGGGCGGAGTCAACCGGCAACCCGATTCATCAGCGCCTTGGCGTCGTCGCCTCTGACGGGAACATGGAAGGAAAGGAAGTCCGCTTCGGGATTTTCAATTCGGCCTTGTTCGCGACGATTACAACCGACGCATCCTGCGGCGCGGTCAATTCCATGCTCGATTCATTCACCCCGCTCGGCGGTTTCGTGCCGCTATTCAACATCCAGCTTGGCGAGATCATTTTCGGGGGCGTGGGCGCGGGGCTGTACGGAATGATTGTCTTTGTAGTGCTCGCGGTGTTCATCGCGGGGCTGATGGTGGGCCGCACGCCGGAATATCTCGGCAAGAAGATTCAAGCTTACGACGTGAAGATGGCAATGCTCGCGTTACTCGTGTTGTGTCTATCGATTCTCGGTTTTTCCGCATGGGCGGCGGTGAGCCAATGGGGGCTGGCCGGCTTGAACAACTCGGGCCCGCACGGGTTGAGCGAGATACTGTATGCTTACAGCTCGGGCACAGGCAATAATGGCAGCGCGTTCGCCGGTCTCGCGGGGAACACGCCTTGGTACAACACAACCCTTGGACTGGCGATGTTGATTGGCCGTTTCTTGATGATGGTTCCCATTATGGCGCTGGCGGGCTCGCTGGCGCGGAAGAAGGTTGCGCCCGCCAGCTCCGGCACGTTCCCGGTTTCAGGAGGCACCTTTATCGCGCTGTTGCTCGGAACGGTGCTGCTCATTGGCGCCTTGAGCTTTTTACCCGCGCTGGCACTCGGGCCAATCGTCGAGCATTTTCTGATGATTCATGGAAGGCTCTTTTGAGGCGCGACTTACGCACCCGGTTCTATGAGTCAAAAATCCGCTCGAAAAGCTCCTTCGCTCCTGGACTGGGGATTAATCGGTCCGGCCATAGGCGGCGCCTTCACGAAGCTGAGTCCGCGATTGATGGTCAAAAACCCGGTGATGTTCGTCACCATGGTGGGGGCGATCCTCACAACCATCGCCGGTTTCACCGCGCGAATGGACCGCGGCTTCATTGGACAGCTCGCCGTTTGGCTATGGTTCACGGTCCTGTTCGCTAACTTTGCCGAAGCCGTGGCGGAAGGGCGTGGCAAGGCGCAGGCGGACAGTCTGCGCAAGGCGCGAAAGGAAACAATGGCGCGGCGCCTGCAGGATGGACGCGAGGAAAAGATTCCGGCGACGGAATTGCTGAAGGGCGACCTTGTTGTCTGCGAGGCGGGAGACGTGATCCCGGCGGACGGCGAGGTCATCGAAGGCATTGCGAGCGTGGACGAGGCAGCGATTACCGGTGAGTCGGCGCCGGTGGTTCGCGAGAGCGGGGGCGACCGCAGCGCGGTCACGGGCGGCACGCGGGTCATCAGCGACCGCATCGTGGTTCGGGTCACGATGGAAAAAGGCCATGGCTTTCTCGATCGGATGATTGCGATGGTCGAGGGCGCGAAGCGCCAGAAAACACCCAACGAAATTGCGCTGACCATTTTGCTGTCGGCACTTACGGTGATCTTCCTGTTGGTCTGCGTGACGCTTAAGCCATTCGGCATTTACTCGAACGCGGACCTTTCAATCCCGGTATTGATTGCGCTCCTGGTCTGCCTGATCCCGACGACCATCGGCGGGCTACTGAGCGCGATTGGGATCAGCGGCATTGATCGCCTTATTCGGCGCAACGTCCTGGCCACCAGCGGTCGCGCCGTTGAAGCGGCCGGCGACGTGGACGTTTTGCTGCTCGACAAGACGGGCACGATTACCCTTGGCAACCGAATGGCTACGGCCTTTCTGCCCGCGCCCAATATCAAGCCGGAGCATCTGGCCGACGCCGCTCAACTCGCGTCGATGGCTGACGAAACCCCCGAAGGCCGGTCCATTGTCGTGCTCGCCAAAGAGAAATTTGGTTTGCGCGGGCGCGGAGTGGCGCAACTCCGTGCCAAGTTCGTCCCGTTTACCGCCCAAACGCGGATGAGCGGGGTGGATTTTCCCGCCTCGAATGTGAAGCCGGCCCGAAGCATCCGCAAAGGCGCTGTAGACGCCATCCGCCTTCACGTCGACCGGTTGGGCGGACGGTTCCCCTCCGCAGTCACGCGGACCGTTGACAATATTTCGCGCTCCGGCGGCACACCGCTGGTGGTGGTGGATGGGCGCGAAGTGCTTGGCGTTGTGCAACTCAAAGACGTGATCAAGGGCGGCATCAACGAACGCTTCGCCCATCTCCGCAAAATGGGAATCAAGACCGTCATGATTACCGGGGACAACCCGCTGACGGCGGCGGCGATTGCCGCCGAGGCGGGTGTTGATGATTTCCTGGCGCAGGCGACACCGGAAGCGAAGTTGAAATGCATTCGCGAGGAACAAGCCCTCGGCCATCTCGTCGCCATGACCGGCGATGGCACAAACGATGCCCCCGCGCTCGCCCAGGCGGACGTGGGGGTGGCAATGAACACCGGCACGCAGGCCGCGCGCGAAGCCGGTAACATGGTGGACCTCGATAGCAATCCAACCAAGCTGATCGACATCGTTGAGATCGGAAAGCAGATGCTCATCACCCGAGGTTCGCTCACTACCTTCAGCATTGCCAACGATGTGGCCAAGTATTTCGCCATCATCCCGGCAATGCTTATGGCGACCTTCCCGGCAATCGCGCCCTTGAACATCATGCGTCTGCACAGCCCGGCCAGCGCGATTTTAAGCGCCGTCATTTTCAACGCGCTGGTCATCATCGCGCTCATCCCGCTTGCGCTGCGGGGCGTGAGCTACAAACCCGTCGGCGCGCTGGCCATGCTCAAGCGCAACCTGCTCATCTACGGTTTGGGGGGCGTTGCCGTTCCCTTTGTTGGCATCAAGTTGATCGATGTGATCATCTCTGGTCTGAAACTCGTTTGAGCTTATGAAAGAATTCCTTGCCGAGCTTCGCGGCGCCGTATTCGCCACATTCGTTCTCGCCGTCGTCTGCTGCGGGATTTACCCGCTTGTCGTCTTCGGGCTTGCCCAGGTCCTCTTTCCCGCCCTGGCCAATGGCAGTTTGATCATGGACGCGGGCGGAACGGTGCGCGGATCGGGATTGATTGGGCAAGCGTTCGCGTCGGCGAAGTATTTCCACTCGCGTCCTTCCGCCGCCGGCATTGGCTATGACGCATCGAACTCGGGCGGCAGCAACCTTGGGCCCACGTCAAAAGTGCTTTACCAAGAGATTCAGGAGCGGGTGGCCGCATCCCGAGCCGAAAACGGGCTTTCAGTAAGCGACCCGGTTCCCGCCGACGCAGTCACAGCCTCGGCCAGCGGTCTTGACCCGGACATCAGCCCGCGCAATGCCGAAATCCAGGCCCCACGGGTCGCCAAGGCCCGCGGCCTCGCAATCGAGCAAGTGTTGAAATTGGTCCGCGCAAATACCCGTCCACCGGGCCTCGGTTTTCTGGGCGCGCCCAGGGTAAACGTGCTCCGACTGAATCTTGCATTGGACATCGCCGTTCCCGGCGAGCAAACGCGCCCGAGTCACCAGCGCGGATGCATCGAAAATATGGCCCGATCGGGCCACAAAATCGCACTCGACGCACCCGCGGTTGCTGGCTTACCGACCCTTCATGATTCATGCATTGGCCCTGCCAAATGATTTTTTGTGCTGAACCTTTGCCTTGGATTCGTTAAGGTAAGACGATGAGCGACAGCGACCGCCCCAATCCAGACGCGCTGTTAAGTTCGATTCAGCGCGAAGAAGCCTCACGGAAACGCGGTCGGCTCAAGGTCTTTCTGGGGATGTGCCCCGGTGTGGGCAAGACCTACTCGATGCTCGAAGCCGGCCGGCGCGAGCTCGAGGCCAAACGAGACGTGGTGATCGGTTACGTCGAAACCCACGGACGCAAGGAAACCGACGCGCTCACGGCGGGAATTCCAACCGTCCCGCGCCGCGTCGTAGAGTATCGCAGTATCGCGCTGACTGAAATGGATCTGGACGCGGTGCTCGAGCGCCATCCGCAGCTAGCGCTCGTGGACGAACTGGCGCACACCAACGCACCGGGATTGCGCCACCCGAAACGGTGGCAGGACGTTCAGGAATTGCTCGAGGCCGGCATCGATGTCTATACCACGCTCAACGTTCAGCATGTTGAAAGCCGCGCCGATACGGTGCGGCAGATAACGGGAGCGGAGGTTCGCGAGACCGTTCCGGACAGCGTTCTCGATGACGCGGTACTCGAGCTGGTCGACCTGCCGCCACGCGAACTCATTCAGCGGTTGCATGAGGGCAAAGTCTATGTGCCGGACCGCGCCGCGGCGGCCATGCGGAACTACTTTCGCGAGGCGAACCTGACGGCGTTGCGGGAGCTCGCGCTGCGCCTGGTCGCCGACCACGTAGGCGAGGACACCGTTCATTTGCGGCTGACCGAGCCGGCAACTGGCCCGTGGAAGACCGGAAACAGATTATTGGTTGCGGTCGGTCCAAGCCCGCTTTCCGAACCGTTGATCCGTTGGACCCGCCGCATGGCCGATGAGCTGCGCTGCCCCTGGCTGGCCGTCCACGTGGAAGGGGCGCTTCCGCTTTCCGAGCCGGCGCAAAGCCAGCTTTCGCGTAATCTCGACACGGCCCGGGAGCTGGGCGCGGAGGTCATAACGACAACGGACGAAGACCTGGCGCGCGGGATACTGCGCGTGGCGGGCGAGTGGAATGTGACCCAGATCATTCTAGGCAAGCCCGCGGGGACAGGGCTGGTTAACTGGATTCGGCGAGGGCGCCTGGTCAGGCGTCTGATGCAATCGAGCGGTGATATTGATCTGCACGTCATCAAGGCTGAAAAAAACCTGGCGCGTCCCGAGAATTGGCGCTGGCAATCGCCGGTTGCCTCGAACCTCAGGCAATACGGGTTGGTGATTGGCGTCATTGCAGCGACCGGGCTGGTGAATATCGGCCTGATGGCCATTGCCGGACCGCGCGTGCCCGGACTGGTTTTCCTGCTCGCGGTGGTAATCCTGGCGCTTTTCGTTGGACGAGGCCCGGTTTTGCTCGCGGGTGCCCTGAGCGCCTTGCTTTGGAATTTCCTTTTTTTGCACCCGCGATTCACGTTCATCATCTCGCGCGCCGAAGACGCGATTCTTTTCCTCGCGTATTTCGTCGTGGCGCTGGTGCTCGGCCAACTCGTCGCGCGCATCCGGACGCAGGTCGAGGCGGAACGGCGTCGCGAGGAACGGTCCACCGCCCTGTATGAATTGACGTGCGAATTTGCCGAGGCCGGTTCGCGCGACGAGGTGGTGTGGCAACTTGTGGGCCAACTGACCCGCGTCTTTGGCGTTCCGGCAGCGGTCTGTTTTCCGGTTCGCGACAGGCTTCAGCCGCATCCCGACAGCACATTGACACTAACTGAGAAGGAGCTCGGCGTGAGCCA
>JAMCZD010000002.1:2694-12630 GCA_023473405.1 Candidatus Omnitrophota bacterium | reverse complement strand
AAATCGAGCAGGGCTCTCCGGCGATGGTGAACCGCATTACCGGTCTCCTTCAATTGGGGGTAAATGGTATCGAGAGGCAGGGCGGAACGGTAGAGCTTGAGAATACGCCCGGTCTCCTCGCGGCATGTTTCCTGGTTCCGCTGTTCGGCACCGCCATCAAAGTAGAGGCCGAGCACCTCGGGTATATGCCGCGCATGGAACTCCACCGCCAATCGGATAAAGAATTCATAATCGCCCGCAATCACAAAGGCAGGATCAAAGTATCCGATCTTTTCATGAACCGACCGCCGCCACATGGGCTGAGGACCGAAAATGCTGTACATCAGTAACTGGCGAACACTAAAGTCCGGCCAGCGCAGGATGCGGTTAGCCCTGTTCCGATCGAAGGTTTCGTTTTCGTATGACGTAACCAGGGCATCGGCATAAACGAGGCCAACTGGGTGCTCATCCAGGGCCCGGGCCATGATTTCGAAGGCATCCGCGCGATGGCGGTCGTCGGTGTTGGCGTTGGTGATGTACTTGCCTTTGGCTTGCTGGACACCCCGGTTCCAGGCGGCGTAAATGCCTTCGCGCTCATCCGTCCGCAGGTAGACGATGTTGCCGTGTCGCCGCTGGAATTCTTCAACGATGGACCTTTCATTTTGTTCCGACCCGCTGTCGATGACGATGGTTTCCAACCGATCGGCAATCGTCTGGGCCTCGAGATCTTCCAGGCACCCGCGCAGGAACCGTTCAGAATTGCAGGCTGAGACGATGGCCGAAACCAATGGTGCCGGCTCTTCACCACCAGGGACGGTGGAAGCCGAGGCCGACGGGGCATGGGAGGAATCCAGGCCAATAACCGCGGTCACCGCCCTGGATAACGATTCTGTGTCCCGGCAAACAACCGTTGATACCGAGTTCGGCCCTGGTCTTCCCCAATCGATGTCCCAGATGTCCAGGTCTTTGAAGCAATCCCTGCCGTATTGTTCGAACCAGTCCAAAACCTGCGCCTCGCGCCAGTGTTCCGGGGCGTCGGCACGTGCGGGATCGAAAAAGGAATAGCCTGACAACCAATTCTCCGGCGCTGGCTTGAGGCGCAGGTTCCTTTCGTCCTTGCTGGGAGCATAGAGCTCATCGATCGCACGAGCGGATTTTTGCGGATCGCGAATGCGCTCGAGGCATCGGTACCAGGCCTGTTTCACCAGTAGATTCCGCCAGTTGACAAATTGGAAATGCAGCAGGCCATGGGTGTAACCGGGCAGGAAATGAGTCTGGCCCTCCAGGTTCGCCGGAACACGCGGGGTATGAATGAACCCGGAATCGTAGTGGCATTTCTGATCGTCACAAAAGATGACCGCCTTCGAGTTCCACGTCCAAACGGAATCGTCAAATCGATACTTTTTCACGCTACGCCAAAGTTGAATCCAAGTCATGGCCAGCTTTTCCCCAGGCCGCAGCCTGGTAATCAGCCGGCGCAGGTAATCATCGTCAGCCAGATTCGCCGTTAATACCTCGTCGGCATCCAATACAATGAAATACGTTCCACCAATCTCCCGACCGGCTGCGAGCAAGGCATTACGGTCTCCCGGTTCATCCCGATGCCATCGGGTCTTGCGGATGACTCTCTCGATGCGGCATGATTCCGCGAGCGACTCGACCACTCCCAGGCTGTTGTCGTCCGAACAGTCGTCCAGGTAAACTATTGCGTCGGTGTATTTCGCCAACGCCCGCAGGCAAAACTCCAATCGCTCATGCTCATTGCGCGCCGGAACAAGTCCAACGATCTTCATTCCCCTGGCGGGGACGCTCAATATGGGAGCAGCGTTTTCCTCAGTGTTCCTGGCATGAGTCCCCGTCAATTGCGTCTGTGTCAAGAACAGGTCCTGCCCATTATCCGATACGACCTCGAACCCTCGGCTGGAAAGGAACTCCTGAATTTGGCTACGCTGGTTTCCGTACTCGACAACGATCAATTGCGGACTAAACCGGTTGAAGTCTGACGTTTGTAGTACTTCCAAATCATGCCCCTCGGCATCAAGCGAAAGCAAGTCGAACCGCCGGATGCCTTGCTCATCCAGGATGGTAGTCAGCCGCTTGGCAGGGACTCTCTCCCGGGTCCATTGCGCGCCGAACTCATCCTTCCAGCGTTTCACGCCCTCGTCCGAAAGCGAAGCCACATCACTGCCCCAGGATGGCAGATGCGGATAGCTCGAGACGTTCATCTCGACCTGGCCCTCCGCTTGAGTCACGGCAGCGCGCACACACTTGATCGAGGTATGCCGGTAGGATTGAACCAGTTTGCGAAAGTTCTTTTTGACCGGCTCGATGCAAACCCCAGTCCAGCCGTAGACCTCATGCAAACGGCGAACGTTGCTGTAGTGAACCCCGTCAAAGGCGCCTACCTCGACGAATACCCGATAGCGCGGCGGGTGGCTTTGAAAGAACTCCTCGATGAATCTGTCCTGTTCCAACTGGGCGTAGTAGCCGCGCGCGTGCTTCGGCAGTTCGCGCGCAAACCAAAAGTCCGGGGCGACCTTAAGCACTGCCGCGCAGGCTTGATCGACCCATTCGGCACTCCCGTTCTTATACGCCGCTCGCGCCAGATACCAGCCGGCACGCCAATGATCACACCCCAAGTCGATGGCGCGTTCGTAGGCCTCGCACGCCTCCTCGAGTCTTCCGTTCACCTCGAGCGCAAGGCCGTGCCACAAATGCAGCCAGCCATCACGCGATTGGCTTTCCAATTGACGTTGCAGCTCCCGAAAATCCACCTCGGACATTTGCCCAATCAACTCCTCGGCCTCCATGAGGATTTCCAGGTGTTTGGCCGATGGCACCGTTGAACGGCTTGTCTTCAGTGCGGATTCGATGGTCGCATTCATATGATCAAGGCGATCAAGGTCACCTTGTAATTTGCTTTGGCGTCCGGGTTTGACCTGATCACAACGAGTTTTGAGATTCGAAGCTCTGGACGACCGATGACCGGCAGTCCTCCGCCTCGATCTCCAGCGCTACCAAATCCTTTAACGGCCCGGGCCCGCCTCTACTGCAACAGCCGAAGCACGCTCTGCGGCAGTTGATTGGCCTGCGCCAACATGGCTGTGCCCGACTGCACCAATATGTTTTCCTTGGCGTACTCGGTTGCCTCTT
Source organism: Candidatus Omnitrophota bacterium (assembly GCA_023473405.1). Classification (GTDB taxonomy): domain Bacteria; phylum Verrucomicrobiota; class Verrucomicrobiia; order Limisphaerales; family UBA1319; genus JAMCZD01. Next base: position 9,498 of record JAMCZD010000002.1, on the reverse strand, counting down.
GAGCCACGTCGACATCCTGGATGCGCGAGCTGGCCGCGCTCAGGTTTTCCTTGCTGACGATGAGCTGCTCGGCGGTATAGTTCAACCGTGTCTGCGAAGCTCCAATGGTCGCGCGGTCCGAAGAGATCTGGTTAATGGCGGCCTTGACATTTTCAAGGGCTTCCATAGCGCCGGTGGTTGTGGTAATCATCGAGGAGAAGGCGTCGGTATAGACTGTGGACTGTAGGTTAATGCCGCTCATGGCGAACGTGTTGCCTTCCGAGTCCGTGGTCACTTGCAGCACGCTGCCCGAGAACAAACTAACCCCATTGAAGTCCTTGGTCGCCGCCTCGGTGATATAGTTGCTCAACTGATTGAACTCGTTGTTATACAGGGTGCGGTCGGCGTCGCTCTTGGTGACGTCTTGCGCCATCAACGACAGCTCGCTCATGCGGTCCAGCGCCTTGGCGATTTTCTTCAAATAACCATCCTGCGTCTGGGTGAACGAGATGGCATTGCCGACATTGCTTTGCGCCGCCTCGAGACGCTTGATTTGCGCATCGAGCCTCGAGGCTACCGCCAGACCCGCCGCATCGTCCGCCGGGGATACAATCTTCGATCCGGAACTGAGGCGCGCCAGCGATTTGCTCAGCGCCGCCTGGCTGTTTTGCAGGTTTTGCGCCGCCGCCTGCGCCTGTATGTTTGTGTTAATGACCATAATGAATCTCGTTAGGTTAGCGATTTCGGTGAACCGACTGAGTGACGAATAATCTTGGGCAATGATACCACGGATGACCGGTCCCGGGTGAATGCCTCTTGGTTGTTCTTCTGAATTTCCTCGTAAATCTCCTGCCGATAAACCGGCACATCCCCGGGCGCTACGATCCCCAGTTTCACCGCATCACCCTCGAGCCGCACGATTTTCACCAGAATCCGGCCGTCGATCACAATGCTTTCATTGATTTTCCGGGATAGAATTAACATGACGAAGATCGTGATCGGTTTACTCTTGAATTACCGGCAAGGGATATTGCACCGGGTATTCCGACGCGTTGAGCGGGATGACTTGTTTGCCTACCATCGTGTGTCGGTTCAAAACCACCGGCCCCTTGAGGTTCAACGATGGCTGCGCTGATCGGCCAAGCGTGACAATGCTCATAATAAATGCATCTTCGGCGCCCCTGAGTTCAAGATAGTCGGCATCTTCGGCGGCTATATCCGGTTGGTAGTCGGACACTACGCTGAAGGGGGACATGACCACAAAACCCAGGCTGGGATTCGCCAATACCCGCAGCCAGAAAAACGGCGCCTCCACCGGGTCTTCCAATAATATGTATTCCTTGATACGTTCGAAGCCGAGCAGGCCGAGCGGTATGTGTATCGTTCTCTCCCGCTCAACCGGCAGCCTTTCCAAGACGTTGGTTTCGGCAAATCGCATTCTGCCAAGGGCGCCAGCAAAGGATATGCCAACCATGAATAACAGCTTATAATCCCTCCTTCAGAGCCGCCAGGCCGCCCGAAAAGCGCCCTTTCCAATCCTCTCCAGGCCGTCCGAGGCCGGGATTGAAGGCGAGCGTAGGCAAATTCAGCCTCGCTGCCCGGTCAAATTTTCCCGCTAGCTCACCGGCGGCGAAGTCTTTGCCGCCCCAATAATCGTTATTGTCAAGAGCAGCTATATGGCTTAAATGCGAGGCATGAATCTCCAATGGATTTCCCGGGCCAAACCTCTTGGCTGCTCCCTCCTGTGGCTTGCCGCCGTCGCTTCCCTGACGTCAATTTCAATTCCCAACACCGGCACGGCCGGCGACCCACTCCCGGCTCAAAATGCCAAGGGTTCATCGGCCGCCGGATGGTTCCATCGCGACCTGGTGGGGATGGAGGTGGGCCCCACCGGGGCGCAGTTCGGGCATAGCGACACCAACGACACCCGGTTTTGTTCCCGATTTGACGGACGGGAAATTGTCCGGCGCTGCATCGCCGCCCACTGCCAATACGTCGTTATTTGGGCGCGCGACGGCGACTTTGCCTACTATGCTTCCAAGCTATTGATGAAGGCCCCCGGACTGGGCAACCGCGATCCATTGCGGGAGGCAGTTGAGGAAGCCCATAAACACAAGCTTCCAATCATTGCCTATTGCGTCGTGCAACAAGCCGGGCATTTTTTGGACGCACACCCCGAATTTGAGATGCGCGATCCCCGTGGCAATCGCCTTGGCCGGTTTGGCCTGAACTCCGGTTACATCGATACCATGAAACAAATCGTTGATGAACAGCTCGCCTACGGTATCGATGGCTTCCATATCGACATGCTAGACCAGGGCTTCGGCCCGCCCTACGGTTGTTGGTGCGACACCTGCCGCAAGCTATTCGATGCCGAGTTCGGCCGCCCCATGCCCAATGGCGCAACCTGGGATGACGATTGGGACCGCATGCTCGAGTTCCGTTATCGAAGCAGCCAGCACTTCGAACAAGAGCTCTGCCGTTACATCAAGACCGGTCACCCTCAAGTCTCGGTGGACTTCAATTATCATGGCAACCCACCCTTTTCATTCGAAGTCGGCCAGCGCCCGGTGCAACATGCCGGCAACGGCGATTTCAACACCGGTGAAACGGGAACTTGGGGCTTCAGCGCATTGACGGTTGGTTTAAACGCCGAGTTCTACCGCGCCAGCACCCCCGGCCTGCCTTATCAGGTAGCCATTTCTAGGGATGCCCGTGTCTACCACAACCAAACCACGCGTCCGCTCGCCGATCTCGAGTGGGAGCTGTTTGTCCTGCTCTCTCACGGCGCCTTCGTAACCGTTGTGGACAAAACGGCCTTTGACGGCAGCCTTGATCTCGTCGCTTATGAACGCATCGGCGACGCCTTTGCCGATGCCTTGGCCCGCCGCCGGCAATTCGGCTACCCGCCTTTGGCCGAAGTCGGCATCTATTTCAGCAGCCGAACACGCGACTGGTACGGGCGCGAAAACCCGGCACGTTACTTCGAGAGCTTCCTGGGCGCGCACAAGGCGATGGTTTATGACCATATCCCGTGGGGTGTCCTGCTCGATGAAAATGTCTCACTCGACAAGTTGAAACTATTCCCGGTCGTCCTGCTTCCCAACACGGTCATCCTCTCGGACAACGAAGTGAACCTGCTCCGCCGCTACGTCAGTGAGGGCGGGAACCTGATCGTAACCGGCCTCACCGGTTGCGGTGATAGCCACGGCGGGATGCAAAAGAAATCATCCCTCGAGCCTCTGTCGGGCGTCCGCTTCGTGAGTAAACTCGATTCAATCGATAACTGGGTCCGATTCCCATCCTCCCAGCCGCCAACTCTTCGGTCCCGTCTCGCCCCCGACCAGCGCCTGGACTGGCCGTTCCTGGTCAAAGGTCCCGCCATGATCTGCGAACCGACCACCGCCACACCCGTTGCCGAACTGATGAAACCTTACCGCACCGTCCGGCAGCAACAAGGCAAGGAGGGCACCGAATGGCCAATGAGCGCCGAGGCACCCGTCGGGCCCGCTCTTCTCGTGAATCATTTGGACCGGGGAACCGTATTGACCTTTGCCTGTTCGCCTGATTTTGCGGCGGCGAGCGAACATCATATCCTCGAGGCGCGACAGCTTCTTCGAAACGCCATTCGCTTCCTCAATCCAAAGCCGCGTGTCAAAATCGTCGCCCCGGCTACCGTGGAAACCGTGGTGACCGACGATCCGGCGACACGAACCTTGCGGGTCCACCTTTTGGGTTACAACGCGCCACCCCAGACGATGCCGGAACGGAATCGGCCTTATGTGCTGCCGGCGCTGATCGAGGAGGCACCCATGTATCGTGTCGCCATCGAGTTGGACCGCCCCATCAAAGACGCCACCGCCTGGAACAAGACCACCTCGCTCAATCGTCGTAGCCAACGCCTCGAAGCAACCGTCGAGGCCATTCACGAGGTGCTGGTTCTTCGGTACTGAACCCTGGCCGGATGTTCAATATTGCCCCAATTGCCGTTCCCGACGAGCAAACGCGCCCGGGCTCACCGCGCCGATGTATCGATAATATGGCCCGATCGGACCACTACCGACCCTTCATGCTCAATGCATGCGGTGCATTAGCCCCATCGACAGCGGCGGGCGACCGCGCTATGCTTCCCGCATGACTGTGAATCGGTTCCCGGCCGATGCCTTGCCCACGACGGAAGCCGCTGCCTCGAATCAAGGGGTCGGACAGGTCAATCACCATTCATCGCCGGCTGATAAAATCGCCGTGTTCCGATCCCTCTTTCGCGGGCGTGAAGATGTCTATCCCCGCCAGTTCGTAAGTCGGAAGTCCGGACGGACAGGTTACCAGCCCGCTTGCGCATATGAATGGGTCCGCGGCGTATGCGATAAACCCAGGATCAAGTGTGCCGATTGCGCCAACCGCCGTTTTCTCCCTGTAACCGACGAAGTCATCCGCTGGCACCTTTCCGGCCAGGACAACCTGGGCCGGGACTTTGTCATGGGTGTTTATCCGATGCTCGCCGACGAGACCTGTTATTTCCTGGCGATGGATTTTGACCAGGAGTCCTGGCAAGAGGATGTGAGCGCCTTTCTGGAAACGTGCCACCGGTTCGATCTGCCGGTCGCGCTGGAACGTTCACGCTCGGGTAACGGCGCGCATGTATGGTTCTTCTTCATCCAATCCGTCCCCGCGCGCCTTGCGCGAAACCTCGGCTCACACCTTCTTACCGAGACGATGGAGAATCGTCCGGACATCGGTTTGGATTCATATGACCGGCTCTTTCCCAACCAGGACACGCTGCCCAAAGGCGGCTTCGGAAACCTCATTGCATTGCCTCTCCAGAAACTACCTCGAAGCCGTGGCAACAGCGTCTTTCTTGATGAGCAGTTTAATCCTCATCCGGATCAATGGGCCTTCCTGGCCTCCATACAGCGGATTCGCCCCGCTCAGGCCGAAGCCATCGTCCGCGAGGCGGAAAGCAGGGGAAGAATCATCGGCGTCCGCTTGGCCCGCACTGAAGACGACGATGACGCCCCATGGACAGCGCCGCCCTCACGCCGCCGTGGAGAAGCGCCGATCACCGAGCCGTTGCCGGACCGTCTTGAGTTGGTGATTGGGGACCAGGTTTATATCGCCAAGGAGAACCTGCCCCCCGCGCTTCGCAACCGCCTGCTCCGTCTGGCGGCCTTTCAAAACCCCGAATTCTACCGGGCTCAGTCGATGCGCCTACCCACGTATGATAAACCACGGATCATCGGTTGTGCCGAAGACCATGCGCGGCATATCGGTTTACCGCGAGGTTGCCTCGAAGACGCAATGCAAGTGCTTCGCTCCCTGGACATTAGGCCGGTGATCCGTGACGAACGATTCGGTGGCAGACCTTTGGACGTCTCATTCAACGGGACCCTCCGACCTGAACAACAGGCCGCCGCCAGGGCGATGATGGCCCACGACACCGGTGTCCTGGCCGCTACCACGGCCTTCGGAAAAACCATCATCGCCGCCTGGCTCATCGCCCAACGCAAGGTCAACACGCTCGTGCTCGTCCACCGCCGGCAGTTGCTGGAACAATGGATAGAACGCTTGTCCGCCTTCCTCGATTTACCGGCAAAGAGCATCGGCCGAATCGGCGGCGGGCGACGGAAGATAACGGGTGCATTGGACGTGGCGATCATACAAAGCCTCGTGCGCAAGGACGTGGTAGACGACCAAGTCGGTGATTACGGTTGCTTGGTGGTGGACGAGTGCCACCACCTGTCGGCCCGGAGTTTCGAATTGGTCGCCCGCCGGGCCAAGGCGCGATTCGTCACCGGCCTTTCCGCCACCGTTACCCGCAAAGATGGTCACCATCCCATCATTTTCATGCAGTGCGGCCCGGTGCGCTATCGTGTCGATGCGCGGCAACAAGCCGCCTTGCGTCCCTTCGCCCATAAGGTATTCGTCCGCCCCACCGGATTCAGGGCAATGGAAATCGCCGAACCGGATGCCCGAATCGAGTTCCACCGATTATACAACCAACTGATGGCGGATGAGGCCCGCAATCAATTGATCTGTGACGACGTCGTACGCGCCGTGCGCGACGGACGGACTCCTGTCTTGCTGACCGAACGCACGGACCACCTGCAAAATTTGGCTGAACGATTGTCCCACGCTATCCCCAACGTGATTTCTCTGCAGGGCGGTATGGGAAAAAAGGAGCTTCGAGCGGCTATCGACAAAATGGCGGCCATCCCTGAGAACGCCGGTCGGGTGCTCCTGGCTACCGGTCGATATATCGGTGAAGGATTCGATGACCCGCGCCTGGACACCCTCTTTCTCGCATTGCCAGTCTCGTGGCGCGGCACCATTGCCCAATACGCCGGCCGCTTGCATCGCCTCCATGAAGGCAAGCGCGAAGTCCGCATCTACGATTATGCCGATCTCAATGTCCCCATGCTCGAACGAATGTTCAACCGGCGGTGCCGTGGATACGAGGCTATCGGTTACACCCTTCTCCTGCCCGCCAGTGCCGTTCCCGGTTGGCCCATCGACGTTCCCCTCCCAATCGATCCGGAGTGGAAAAAGGACTACGCCGCCAGCGTGCACCGGCTCATTCGGGATGGCGTGGACACCCCCTTGGCGAACCTCTTTGTCCATGCCGTTCAGTTTCTCCCTGCTGATGCCGAAGGAATAGATCGCGCTCGCAGCGGCTATGAGGCGTTCTTGTTTCGTCGCCTCGAGACTCTACGGGAAACCGCCGGCCAATTCCGCCTCAACGCCGAACTGCCAATCCCGTTCGACGAGCGGGGACGTATGGAGGTCGACTTGCTCTGTTCAGACGCGCGCCTGGCCGTCGAGTTGGAC
>JAMCZD010000002.1:449-2684 GCA_023473405.1 Candidatus Omnitrophota bacterium | reverse complement strand
GTGATCGGCGCAAGGACGCGCTCTTGCAGGAGAATGGTTACTTCGTGTTGCGATTTCTGACCGAAGACGTCGGCAAACGTCTCGATCACGTCCTGGATACAATCCTGCACGCCCTCGATCGCTCGCAAAATGGCTAGCCCGATAACACATGGGAGCGCGGAGCCTTCATCCGCGCCCTCGAGATTGGACATTTTGAATGGAAGATACAGGAGTGGCAGCATCGAACGTCAGTTCAGTCATTATAAAAATGGCCAACCTTCAACACCCGGATGAGGGCGTCCACGCTGCCAAGAAGGCAGCAATTCGTCCACGCTCCTCCCCCAATGACTGTCGTCGTCGCGCTAGATCGCCCTTGACGGCCCCGCGCAGCCCGGCATGCTCGCGGAAACATATTCAACCATGCATTTGCTATTGAGAAAATTTGGATTGTGTTTGTTGACGTTCCTGAGCCTGTCTTTGTCGTCCTGGGCGGCAACCTCGGCGACAAGCGCAACGGCCCAATGCGAGTCGTGGGTCCACCAGAATCTCGGGCCGATCAAACCAGTGGCGGTTCCTCTCGAACAAACCGACCATCCCAAGGCCGGATTGATCGTGATCGAGAACCACGGTCCGATACTGATCAACGGTCGTCCGGATGGCCGGCCCCTCAAGATTGGAAATTCCGAGTTTAAGCAAGGTCTTATTTGCCATGCCTCAAGCAAGGTTACGGTCCGGCTTCCTGTCCCCGGCAAATCGTTTTCTGCCCGAGTCGGTGTGGACGCCAATGCCGGCGGCGGTTCGGTGGTCTTCTCCGTCGTTGTTGGCGGCTATGAAGCATTCAAATCCGGCGTGATGAAAGGCTCCCAGGCCGGCGTGCCCGTGTCAGTGGACTTGGGCGGGGTCAGCGAGTTTATGATCCTTGCCGGCGATGCCGGCGATGGCATCGCTTGCGATCATGCCGATTGGGCGGAGGCAAAAGTGACTCTGGCGGATGGCCGCGAGCTCTGGCTCTCCAATCTACCCGTGATCCCGCCTCAACCGCCCCAACGATGGTCCTCCGCGCCGCCTTTCTCCTTTGTCTATAACGGCAAAGTCTCGGACGAATTGCTGCCTTCTTGGCAGTTTATCGAGTCCACCGAAAAGTTGGACCGGTACCGGACCCGACGCACCCAAGTCTATACCGACCCAAAGACTGGCCTCCAAGCGAGGGTCGTGGTCGTTTCCTACAACGATTTTCCAACCGTCGAGTGGACTCTCTATTTCAAGAACACCGGCACCGCCGATTCGCCCATTCTCGAAAACATCCAAGCCCTCGATACCCGGTTCGAATGTCCCGACAGCAAACGCGAATTCTTACTTCATCACTTTACCGGTTCCGTGCCTCGCGAGGATGATTTCGCCCCTCTAACAACCTCGTTGGGTCCCAACGCCGAACAAAGATTTACCGGGGCCGCCGGCCGGCCCACCGGCACCGATCTTTGCTACTTTAACCTCGAGACCGCCGATAATCAGGGGTTGATCATTGCGCTTGGCTGGCCCGGTCAATGGGCCGCTGATTTCAATCGGGACGCCTCCCGCGGCTTGCGAGTGCTGTGCGGCCAGGAATGGACCCATCTGAAGCTTCACCCCAACGAAGAAGTCCGGACACCCCTCGTGGCCTTGCAGTTCTGGCAGGGAGGCGACTGGATAGACGCCCAAAACACCTGGCGCCAATGGATGATCGCCCACAATATGCCGCATCCGGAGGGAAAACCCGTCGCCCCCCAATTCGGCGCTTGCGCCGGCAGTTATCTGCCCCGCGCCAGCGACGAGATTGCCCAAATCGATGGCTATCTCAAGGATGGTGTGACCCTTGACCATTGGATCATCGATGCCGGATGGTACCCTTGCAACGGTAACTGGGTGAACACCGGCACCTGGAAGGTCGACCAAACAAGATTCCCAAAAGGCTTGCGCGAAGTCGCCGACCACCTGCATGCACAAGGTATCCAATTCATCGTCTGGTTCGAACCCGAGCGCGCCGCCTCGGGCTCTTGGCTCGCGCGCCATCATCCCGAGTGGATTCTTGGAGACGGCACCGGCGGCCTGGTGAACCTCGGTGACCCGGAAGCGAGAAAGTGGATCATGGAACGTATCGGCCAAATGCTCGTGAGCGAAGGGATCGATGTCTATCGTAGCGACTACAACATCGATCCGCTCCCCTACTGGCGCAATCACGATGCCCCCGATCGCCAAGGCGTCACCGAGAATCTCTAT
>JAMCZD010000002.1:0-439 GCA_023473405.1 Candidatus Omnitrophota bacterium | reverse complement strand
AATCTCTATGTCCAGGGCTTCCTTGCCTTCTGGGACGAACTCCTGCGACGGCATCCAAAGATGTACATCGACACCTGCGCCAGCGGCGGCAAGAGGCTCGACCTGGAAACACTGCGCCGCTCGGTGCCGCTGCTACGGAGCGACTGGGCCGTCTTGAAATTTGATCCCAACGGCGACATCGGACAGCAGTGTCAAACCTATGGCTTGTCTTGCTGGATTCCATATAACGGCACCGGCGCTCCGTGTACTGATCTCTATACCCTGCGCAGTTCCTATTGCGCCGCCTACCGCATGGGCTACGATGCCCTCGATCCCAACCGCAAAACGAAGCTCTTTCTACACGGTGCCGGCGAGATACGAAAAATTCAGCCGTACCTGCTCCGGAATTTCTACCCGCTAACTCCATACAGCCGCGCCACGAACTCCTGGATCGCCTGGC
>JAMCZD010000460.1:9291-12769 GCA_023473405.1 Candidatus Omnitrophota bacterium | reverse complement strand
ATGGCGTCGCTGCGCACGACCAGCACGATGTCATCGATGCAAGAGGCATCGTCAAAGCGTTTCCATGTGTGCGCCACCACCGGCCTGCCGGCTACTTCGAGAAACAGCTTATCCGCGCCTGGCCCCATCCGCGTGCCGCGTCCGGCGGCGACAATGATTGCCGAAATCATGACGCCAGCATGATGATTCCCAACCGCGTCGTCGAGTTTTCAACGAGCCAATTCGCCGCTACACTTACTTGGTGTGGCCGATGGACGCCAATCCAGGACCTTCAATTGGATAGTGCGCTGGCCTTTGAACTCGTTCAAGGTCGGCGCGAATGCCAGGTCAAATGTCCCCTCCGGCAGCGGCGCATCCCCTGCCTGCCACCAAACAGCCTCCTGGATCACTGAACCATCGGTTATCCATAGTCTGGCATGTTGCCGCTGCTTGCCCAGGCGCTGAGGAGGCCGCGAACACTGAACGTTCCGGACGGCGAACTTGGCGGTTGGGTTCCCCTGCCCCACCGGTTCGAGCAACTCAAGTTCGTTCAGACGTTCCTCGGTGAAATCAGCCAGCGAAGTGACTGCATCCAGCGGCAGGCATGGGCGCAAGTCTTCAGCCTTAAGGATGCCCCGGGCAAGTTCATTGATCCGTTCCCGAAAGGCATCTATCTGGGCGGGATCGATGGTGAGACCGGCCGCCATCGCGTGCCCGCCATGGCTGATCAGGAGATGGCCACAGGCCCGCAAAGCCGCCGCCAAATCAAACCCGGCAATGCTGCGTCCGGACCCGCGCCACTCCTTGCCTTTGCCTCCCAGGATAATCGTCGGCCGATGGAATTCGCGCAGCACGCGGGCGGCAACAATTCCAACAACGCCGATGTGCCAGAGCAACTGCCCTTCAACTATCACATAGTCGGCGGCGGGATTGAACCGGGCGCGCAGGGCGCCGATGACTTGCTTGACAATCGTCTGTTCAATCAATTGGCGTTGGCGGTTTTGCGCGTCCAACTGGGCCGCCAATGTCTTCGCTGGCTCCAGGTCGCGCTCAAGCAGCAACCTCAAAGCCGCGTCGGCGTCTTCCAACCGTCCGGCTGCGTTCAGCCGCGGGGCCAATTGAAAACCAACGGCGTAAACGGACACTGGTTCACCCACTTGCGCCACCTCCTTCAGGACGCGCAAACCGGGCCGTTGCGTTTTCCCAAGTCGTTGCAGCCCGGCAGCGACCAGGACGCGATTCTCCTCGGTCAACGGCACCAGGTCGGCGATGGTCCCCAACGCCACCAAATCCAACAGCGGACGCAAATCAAAGTTGCGCGCGCCCGCAACCTCCGCCTGCCTCCCCCGCTTGACCAACGCATGCGCCAATTTGAAGGCCAGGCCGGCCGAACACCACCCCGGCCGCTCCTGCCCGGTGCTTGCCGGACTCGTGGTATCAAGGGCATCCATCAAGGGATTGACGAGCGCGACCGCCGGCGGCGGGGGCGACGACACCTGGTGATGGTCAAGAACGATGACATCGATCCCGCGTTCCCGGAGCCATCCGATGGTCCCAACGGCCGTCGAACCGCAATCCACGGCGAGGAGCAAGGCGACGGGAAAACGTTCGAGGCATTTTTCGACTCCTTCTTGGTTGAGTCCATAACCATCTTCCAACCTGTGTGGCAAAAAATAATTCACATGCCATCCCAGCGATTGAAGGACTTCCACCAAGAGGGCGGTTGCGGTGATTCCGTCCACATCGTAATCACCGAATATCGTCACCGCCTCAGCGCGACGGCGGGCCTCGAAAAGGCGATCAACCGCCCTTTCCATGTTGGGCAAACGGAACGGATCATCGAGTTGGCTGAGGCGCGGGCGAAGAAAGGCCGCAATTTCGGACGGTTCGCTCAAGCCGCGGTTCAGCAGGCATTGGGCCAGCAATGGAGAAATCCCCAGGTCATCCGCCAATAAAGCAGCCAGGGCGGGCTGGGCCGGGGCTAATGACCAGCGTGGACTTAGGGGAGCCATTGCAATTGAATAAGCATCAAGCATGCCCCCGCTTGGACCTGGTACTCCATACCGAGGCCAGAATGGAGATGAGGATGATGCCGCCCACGACCGCCAGGGATATTAAAGTGGGAATAACAAGCCAATTGCCGAGCAACATCTTCAGGCCAATGAAAACCAGCACCACCGAAAGACCGGCCTTCAAAAATCGAAAATAGGTAATCGCCCCGGCCAGCATGAAATAGAGGGAACGAAGTCCTAAAATGGCAAAGACATTCGACGTGAAAACGATAAAGGGCCGGCGGGTCACGGCAAAGATCGCCGGGATCGAATCCAGGGCGAAAATCAGGTCGCTGGTCTCGATCATCAGCAACACCAGAGCCAACGGCGTCAATACCCTTTGCCCATTTACCCGGGAAACGAATCGTTGTCCGTCAAATTCAGTGGATACCCGGAACCATCTCCGCGCCAAGCGCACCACCGGGTTCTTCTCCGGATGGACTGACTCTTGCGGCGAAGCGACCATCTTGACGCCGCTCACCACCAGGAAAGCTCCCATCACGTATAAAACCCAGTGAAAACGCGCAATCAAGGCCGTGCCCAGGCCAATCATTATGCCGCGCATGATCATCGCGCCCAATATTCCCCAGAACAACACCCGGTGCTGGAACCGCAGCGGAACGCTGAAATAGGCAAAGATGAGGGCGATGACGAACACGTTGTCCATCGACAACGAGAGCTCGATCACATAGCCGGTGAGGTATTCGAGTGCTTCTTCGGTGTTGCGCCAATATCGCAAAAAAAGGGCGAACCCAAGCGCCAGCACTACCCATAAGGTCGTCCAGCGCATTGCCTCGCCAACGCGCACCACGTGGGCATGCCGATGAAACACGCCCAGGTCAAACGCCAGCAATACCAGGATGATCGCCAGGAAAATGGGCCAATGCCACCACTGGATTTCGATCACGCCCAACATGGACCGGGCCTAAACCCGAGCTTCTACAGCGGTCTCCATGATGACTTGTGAGGCGCCCAACTTCGGTCGCTCGCCCTTGTGCCACCACAATACCAGCGCGCTGGCAATGTATATGCTCGAATAGGTGCCGGTGACGATGCCGACCAGGAACGTAAAGGCAAAGTCGTTGATCACACCGCCACCGAATAAATACAAGGACAGCGTGGCCAGGAACACCGTGCCGGACGTAATCAGAGTTCGACTCAAGGTTTGATTCAAGGCCTTGTTCATGACCTCCTTAAACGTCCCCCGAATTCCCAGTTTAAGGTCCTCCCGGATGCGGTCAAAGATCACGATGGTATCGTTGATTGAAAAGCCGAGGATTGTCAGAATGGCCGCCACCATCGGGGCGCTGAATTGCCGCCCTGAAAGACAGAACAATCCCATGGTCATGAGCACATCGTGAACCAAGGCCAAGACCGCCCCGACGGCAAACGAAAACTCGTAACGCATAGCCACATAAACCAAGATGCCAAACATCGCCAGCAGCGTG
>JAMCZD010000460.1:0-9281 GCA_023473405.1 Candidatus Omnitrophota bacterium | reverse complement strand
ACCCGTTTGATATTTGATTTCCCGCCCCACGGTTGCGCCCACCTTGTCCAGGGACAGTTGCTCGAAGTGCGCTTGGGGGAATTGCTGCTTTAACGCGTTTTCGACCTTGGCGCCGGTGTTAAACGGCACGGTAATGCGGAGTGTTTCGGGGCCTCCAGACAGATTTCTCTGATATTGAATGAGCGACTCGGCTACGCCCAACTTCTTCTCGATGGTCTTCCGCAACTCATCCACTGACACCTTTTGATTCTGCGCATAGCTCAACGTCAGATCGTCTCCCCCGGCAAAATCCACCCCGAGCACATTCGAGCCCCGGTAAATACCGTAACCGCAACCTATGACAATGATGGTCCAGGAGGTAATGAAGGCGTATTTGGCCCAACTCATAAAGTCGAACTTGGAGCCGCGGATGATATGGAGCATAGGCAGCGTTTTAAGCCAGCCCTTGTCCAACAGGAAATCAAATATCAAACGGGTGACAACCAACGCGGTAAACATGCTGACCGTGACACCGATAGTCAGCGTCACACCGAATCCCTTTACCGAGCCGGTGCCCATGAAGATCAGGATGACTGACGAGATCAGGGTGGTCAGGTTCGAGTCAAAGATGGTGCCGAAGGCCTTGTCGTAGCCCGCGGACAAGGCCCCGCGCATCGATTTGCCCGCCGCCAGTTCCTCGCGGATTCGCTCGTAGATCAACACGTTGGCGTCCACCGCCATGCCAATCGTCAATACAATACCCGCTATGCCAGGTATCGTCAGCGTCGTCCCTACCGAACACATCACCCCGAAAAGAATGATGACGTTCAAAACCAAGGCGATGTTGGCCACCAACCCGGCAAACATGTAATAAACCAACATGAAAACCACCACCGCCAGCGTCCCAATAATCGACGCCGTTATGCCGCTGCGAATCGAGTCCTTCCCCAATGAAGGGTCCACCCGCCGCTCCTCCGTAATCTTGACCGGGGCCTCGAGCGGGTTCTCGAGAACGTTGGCCAGCTCGAAGGCCTCCTTCGCGGTAAAATCGCCCGTAATCTGACCACTGCCGCTGGGTATCTCACCCATAATGCGCGGAGCCGAATAAAGCTCGCCGTCCAGGACGATAGCCAATTGGTAATACTTGTCGTCGCGCGGGCTGTATTCCTTGGTGATTTGGGCGAATTTCTTCGCTCCTTCGTCGTCGAGCCGGAAATGTATCTCCGGCTCATTGGTGATAGGATTCCGCACCACACTGGCGGATTTCACGTTTTTACCGGTCAATCCCAGCTCGGGCTTGATCTTAACCAGGTATTCGGTTTCTTCGCCGCTCCTTTTCTTGAGCTTCATGACCTCGTAGCCCGGCACCGGAATCCCTTCTTTGATTAACTCGGCGCTGTCCGGATGCACCATTCGAAATTCGAGAAAGGCCGCCTTTTCAATCTGCCGCCGGGCGCTTTCATTTTCCGCGTCCGTCAGTCCCGGCAAGGCGATTAGAATCTGGTTCTGACCGACCGGTTGGATCAGCGGTTCGGCCACTCCCAGCCGGTCCACGCGCTTCCGCAGCACCTCCACCGCTTGATCGAGGGCATGCTGGCGGTCCGTAGCCCGTGCAATGCTATTGGTGTCCATTTGCACCAGAAAAGAAGTGCCCCCGCGGAGGTCGAGCCCCAGTTTGATCTTGCCGGCGGCATCCTGCTGCAGCCGGTTCAGAATGGCGCGCGTCGGGTCATCCTGCGATTTGACGTCGATGTATGGGAAATAGCGGACGATGTCGTTGGTCCCGACGGCCTCCAACAGGTCACCATACGTTCGCTCCGGCATCTTCTTCTCCAGTGCCAGGGCGTTGGTGACAATGCCCTTGAATCGGGCGTCCCGGTTCACCGCGCGGTCTTGGAATTCCTGGATCAGGTTGCGGCTGGTGGGCGGATAAATCTCGCGCAACGCCCACGCCACAATAAAGATGACAAACAACCACCGCCACAGATTATTTCGTTTCATTTCGTTTTATCCGCGTGATTCTGAAAATTAGGATTGCGATTCGCCACCATTCCCGGACCGCTCCGTGATTTCGGTGACCGCACTCTTGAGGACCTCCAATTTGGTGTCAGCCGACCGAATGGAAACGCTCTTTTCCTTGATCCCAACGACTACCCCCATGATGCCGCCGTTGGTCAGCACCTTATCCCCCGGCCGAAGTGTTTTGATCAATTCGACGTGTTCCTTCGCTTTTTTTTGCTGCGGACGAATCAACGCCAAATAAAAAACCACAAAAATCAAAATGATCGGCACAAAGTTCACCCAACCGGGAAGATTGGACTGACCATGCTGCCCACTGGGTGGAGCCAGCGCCATCAATGCGCTCAAACCTAAGAAAATCATAATCTTCGTTTACCAAAGAACATAATCTAGTGATGAAATACCGGTTCTGGCAAGCGATCTTATAAAATTTGAATAAATCAATGCTCCCCCGTCGGCGGCTTGAGCCCGCCCGAAGCGTTCATTCAATGATCGTGGCATGGCGATCGGGTGCGGGAACCTGTGACCATTGCCAGGATGGAACGGGCCGTTGGCCCAGGCTGGTATGGCAACGCGCCGTTGGCGCTGAGACTCGCCCATCATGCGCCGCTTGCATTTGCCGAAGACCTCAGCGCTTAAAGATGGCGTTCAAAGGAAAGGGATGGTGTTCTTATATATCCAGGAGAGCAAAACAAACCAGATTGACGCACCTTGAAAGATTCTTGTCTCACACCCGGGGCCACTGGGGCCACTCAGCATATTCATTGCGCGTCTATTCATCATTCCTTAAAATCAATACTGGGCATGGATAAATCGGGCTCGGTGTTCGTTTTTTCAATGAGAATTATTAAGAGTCTTAATTCAGCGTCAGGCGCGATTCCGTATTACATTGGGAAACTTCAGGGGCGCAGCCGGTTGATCGTCATGACGTGCGTTTACGGATTGGCCGCGGGGGTGGCAGCGGTAGCCTTCCAATCGACGATCAACGCCCTGTTCTGGCTTGTTTACGGTCAACTGGCCAAAATAACGGCCATGTGGTTCCTGGTCGGCAGTTTTGCCGTCATTATGGCCACATCTTTGGTGTCTGGATTTCTGCTTAATTCGTTTTCTCCCGAAGCCGCGGGAAGCGGGATTCCCCAGCTCAAATTGGCTTTTTGGAAAGACTTTGGGGAGGTGCCGTGGCGGGTGGTCTGGGTGAAATACATCGCCGGCATTCTCAGCATCGCCGGCGGTAGCAGCCTGGGACGTGAGGGGCCCACCGTGCAATTTGGCGGCCGCCTGGCCTCGAACTCACTCTTGCCGGCGTTGTTGGTGGGGGTGCTGGTGAGCCAGGCCATTTCTCATAGGTTCACCAAGCACAGCTTTTACGACGCGCTGTTGGACCAGGACGGCCACAATATCGAGCACGTCATTCCGCCCAGGGACCTCCGAACCTGCCAGCAACTGCCGATCTCATCCATCGCGAATTTCCAACCGGTGGTGCTTTCCAGTCTGAAAGCCGACGAGGTGTCCAAAACCTTCCGAAGTTGCCCTTATCAACGCTTGCCCGTCGTTCAAAATGGCAGCGTGCTGGGCATCTTGCTGCGGAAAGAGGCGGAACTCGCCTTGCGCCAAAACCGTCCGCCGGTCCCCGAGCCGGCTACGTTCTGTCTCCCCACGCAGACCATACGTGAATTGGAAGTGCTGTTGATTGATTCAGGCGCATCGCTCGCCCTCGTCCTGGACCGGCCGCGGGGAAGGCTCCTGGGAATTGTAACCTTGCATGACCTGCTCCGAGCCGAAGTATCCATCGCTCAAGGCACCCACCGATGAATCCCCAGGTTTCATTCTGATAACCGCGCTGCCCGGACGTTCCTCGACGGGACGTACTGCTCCGCAAATTCGCGCCGGAATTCGGCGAACGTTCCCTCCGCTATCCGCCGGCGCATCTCCGCCATGAGCTCGAGATAGAGATGACAATTGTGCACGCTCAACATGCGCAGACCCAGTATCTCCTCCACGTTGAACAGGTGCCGCAAATAGGCGCGCGAAAAGGTCCGGCATGCATAACAGGTGCAGCCCTCCTCGATGGGCCGCTCGTCGCTCTTATGGTAACTCGCCTTGATGGTGAGGGTTCCCCGGCGCGTGAAAGCCGTCCCGTTGCGCGCAATCCGCGTCGGCAATACGCAATCAAATAAGTCCACGCCGCGCGCCACCAGCTCGACCAATTGCGCCGGCGTCCCCAGGCCCATGGCATAACGCACCCGCTCCGCCGGCAGGAACGGCTCGGTCATCTCGATAGCCCGCATCATCTCCGGCTCCGGTTCGCCCACGCTCACCCCCCCGATGGCGTAACCATCAAAGCCCAGATCAACAATCGCTCGAGCGCAACGCTCCCGCAACGCCGCATCCACTCCGCCTTGGACGATACCAAAGACCATTTGCCCGTCCCCACGCGGTTGCTCCCGGCAACATGAGGCCCATTGGATCGTGCGCTCGACCGCCGCGTGCGCCGTCCGGGGCGAGCAATTATGAGGCGGGCATTCATCCAGCACCATGGCGATGTCCGAACCCAAAACGCGCTGGATTTCCATCGCCTGCTCGGGCCCTAGAAAAAAGGCTGCCCCGTCCAGATGCGACCGGAACTCGACCCCGTCCGGCTTGATCTTTCGGATTTTGGCCAGGCTAAACACCTGGTAACCGCCGCTGTCGGTTAAAATCGGATACTGCCACCCCATGAACCGGTGCAGTCCTCCCATTTTGCGCAATATCGCCAGACCCGGCCGGACACAGAGATGATAGGTGTTGCTCAACACAATCTCCGCGCCTATTTCCCGCAACTCACGCGGGTCCAGCGTCTTCACGCTGCCCTGCGTGCCCACCGGCATGAACATCGGCGTGTTAATCACTCCCCGCGCCGTGGTCAGTCGACCCAGCCGCGCCCGCGTCTCTGCATCCGTTTTCAACAACTCGAACATGAAACAGACATTCCATCACAACCCCGCCAACTGAACACGCCTTTTCTCGTAATCGATTTCAGAGTGGCTGCGCCATTGAAAAAGGAACCATGGCGACGTTTGGCTTTCTCAATGAAAAACAACCAATCCTCAGCGATCAATTTAGGGGTCCAGTTGACATTGCTCTCCTCTCACTTATGTTCATTCGGCAACGCTGATTCTTAAATTAAAACATATTGACACTAAAGGAATCAAATGAACTCAGAACTACTCTGGAACCCGGGATGCCTGGCGATCGCCTTGCTGATGTGCCAGTTCTGCGCCCAAGCCGGTCAGACGGATTCCCGACCGCAAGCGGGCAGCCTCGCCCCCGACTTCACCGCCCAGGATCAGGATGGAAAAACCTGGAGCCTGGCCGATCTGATCGGCAAAAGAATCGTCCTGCTCTACTTCTATCCGAAGGACAACACGCCAGGTTGCACAGCCGAGGCCTGCGGATTGCGAGACCGGATGAACGATTTGCAGAAGGGCCAAGTCCAGGTATTGGGCGTGAGCTTCGACTCGGCCGCCAGTCACCGCAAGTTCCGCGAAAAATACAATCTCAACTTCCCCCTGCTGGTTGATCCCGAAGGCAAGGTTGTTGACGCTTACGGCGCACGGCGCGGGCCGGGAGCCAAGACGGCCCGCCGGGTGAGTTTTCTCATCGGCCTGGACGGCAAGATTGCCCATGTTACCGACAACCCATCGGCAGCGGTCCATCTGCAGGAGATGCAAGTCGCCATCGCCAAGCTGCGCTCGCCTTGACACGTGGGCCAGTGTGGCAACAGCCATCGCCGCATCGGCCATCAGACGGGCTTGCCTGCCGCCCTCGAGCGGACTCGGTTTTCGATGCAGCGCGCCACCAGGGCGGTCCACCCGGTTTGGTGGCTGGCGCCCAGGCCGCGCCCGGTCTCGCCGTTAAAATACTCGTTGAACAACAGGAGGTCCCGCCAATAAGGATCGGTGGCAAAGCGCGGGTCCGGCCCATGGCATGGCCGTTGTCCTGACGCATCCGGCAGAAAAATCCGAACGAGCCGGCAAGCTATGTCGTCGGCCACTTGCTGCAAGTTCATTTTCCTGCCGGAACCGGTGGGGCATTCGACTTGGAAACTATCGCCGTAGAAATGGTGATACCGTTCCAGCGCCTCGATCAGCAGGTAATTAATCGGCATCCAGATCGGCCCGCGCCAGTTCGAGTTGCCGCCGAACAGATCGGATTGCGCCTCGCCAGGTTCGTAGTCGACCCGGTATTCATGGCCGTCCACATTGAATACAAAAGGGTGCTCGAGGTGAACGCGCGACACAGATCGGATGCCGAACGGCGACAGGAACTCGTTTTCATCAAGCACGTAGCGCAGCACTCGTTCGAGACGTTGTTGCGTGGGGATAGCCAATAGCCGACGCCCATGAGGCTCATCTGGAGAATCGGCAAGGCAACTAATATGCCGTGTTATATCCTGCCGGTTTTGCAGGAACCATCGCATGCGCTTGGTGAACCCGGGCAGCTTATCCATGACCTCCTGTTCCAGGTTCTCGACCGCGATTAGCGGGATCAGCCCGACCAGGGATCGAATCCGAAGTGCGACTTGGCGGCCGTCGTAGCGCAATTGCGAATAATAGAAGCCGTCCAACTCATCCCAGAGCCCGGTTCCGCCAAGTGAATTCATGGCATCGGCGATGGCCACGAAATGCTCGAAGAACTTGGAAGCCATGTCCTCATAAGCCGGATCATGCTCGGCCAGCTTGAGAGCGATCGAAAGCATCGTGGCGCAGTAGAAAGCCATCCAGGCTGTGCCATCGGCTTGGGCCATATGCGCCCCCATGGGCAAAGGTTTGGACTGGTCAAAAAGGCCGATGTTATCCAGACCGAGAAAGCCGCCGGCGAACAAGTTGTTGCCTTCGGGGTCTTTGCGGTTAACCCACCAGGTAAAATTAAGAACCAACTTCTGGAAAACACGCGCCAGGAAATGCCGGTCCCGTTCCTCGCGCGCCCCGGTTATCTTGAAAACACGCCAAGCGGCCCAGGCGTGCACCGGCGGGTTCACATCCGAAAACGCGAACTCGTAGGCCGGGATCTGGCCGTTTGGATGCATATACCATTCACGCAGAAAGAGCACGAGCTGTTCCTTGGCATAATCCGGGTCGATCCGCGCCATCGCAACCATGTGGAAGGCAAGGTCCCACGCTGCATACCATGGAAACTCCCACTTGTCCGGCATCGAGATGACGTCCCGATTATAAAGATGCGTCCATTCGTGATTGCGCCCACGCTTCCGGCTGGCCGGTGGCACTGGTTCGCCGGGATCGCCTTCAAGCCACTCCTTGACCACGTAGTGATAGAATTGTTTCGAAATCAAGAGACCCGAATAGGCCTGACAGATGATGCGGTTCTCGTCGGACGAAATGCCGGGCGGCACGCGGTCCGCATAAAACTCCTTCGACTCGCGCATGCGCCGCGCAAATGTGGCCTCAAACTCCGGCCCAAAGGGTTTCACCGGCGCCTCATGCACGCCGAATAAGCGGAGTCGAACAATGGCTTGATCGCCTTCTCCCAGCTCCAACCGGTAGCAAGCCGCCGCTTTCGTGCCCGTTTTCCCCGGGTTGACCGCTCCTGTCCGTTGATGAATCAGATAGTCATGGAAGGCGTCTTTCACGCAATTACCCGGATTTTGTCCACCGAAAAGCCGCGCGAAATTGGTCTCGTTTTCGGTGAAGAGAAACAACGGCGGCTCACTGCCCGGCCCTTGATCGACCGCCAAATGGAACTCTCCCAAACTGCCATGGCGGGCGGATAATATCCCCTTGTCGTGGACCGTGATTTGCGGTTTGGACAAACCAGCCTGCGACCGAATTCCCCAGCTCCAGGTATTGCGGAACCAGAGCGTCGGCAGAAGGTATAGCTTGGCCCTCTCCGAGCTGCGATTGGCCACCGTCAATCGAATCAAAATATCGTTGGGCGATGCCTTGGCGTATTCGGCAACAACATCAAAATACCTGTTTCCATCGAAAATGCCCGTGTCCATTAACTCGAATTCGGGGTCCCGCCTGGTCCGCCGCCGGTTCTCATCCACCAACTGCGCGTACGGAAACTCGAATTGCGGGTATTTGTATAAGCTCTTGACGTACGAATGTGTGGGGGTGGACTCGAGGTAGAAATAACATTCCTTGACGTCCTCTCCATGATTGCCTTGCGGACCCGATAATCCAAAGAGGCGTTCCTTCAGGATCGGGTCACGCCCGTTCCATAACGCCAACGCAAAACACAAACGGCATTCGCGGTCCGTGATCCCAAGAAGGCCGTCCTCGCCCCAACGGTAGGCCCGGCTTCGGGCCTGATCATGAGTGAAGTAATCCCAGCACGTTCCGCAAGGTGAGTAATCCTCGCGCACCGTACCCCATTGCCGCTCGGCCAAGTACGGCCCCCAGCGTTTCCAATTCTTTACTCGTTGCCTGTCTTCCTCCAGTCGCTGAGCCTCGGCCGTGGTGATCGGTGTTTTAGTAGCGTCCATCGTTCAATCCCTGTTAAACAGGTAATGCACCTCCGGATCGAAGTCAACGAAGCCGGGCATTGAGTATTGAGCATTGAGCATTGAAAATTGGTAATTTGTAATCGGGTCCAGAGCGGCCACGCACCCCTTTCAATGACAAACGACCAGCGCACATCGCGACCTGCAAACTCCAGGGTCCTCCTTTCCAACTCTCCCTTGTCCATT
Organism: Candidatus Omnitrophota bacterium; assembly: GCA_023473405.1. Classification (GTDB taxonomy): domain Bacteria; phylum Verrucomicrobiota; class Verrucomicrobiia; order Limisphaerales; family UBA1319; genus JAMCZD01. The sequence goes on along the minus strand of JAMCZD010000460.1, from coordinate 595 downwards.
CCTCACTTCCTAAATACCGATTCCCAAATCTTGATTCCCAATTCCCGAATCCCAAATCCTAAATCTCAAATCCAACTCAGTGCTCGATAATGAGGGACCAACTGTCCAGCGTGCCGGTCATCTTCTTTACCGTATCACGCACTTCGATCGTCCAGGTGCCCTTCGTCAATTTGCCGTCGAAAGCGCTCAGGCTCTGCATCGGTTTGTACGTCCCGTCAAACGGGGCTGTGCCGTTCGCAATCGATGTGGCTGCTTCGTCGTCCAGGATTGTATTCTGGAAATTCTGACCAGTGCCGCCAATGTTGGCGAACAATTGAATCCGCGTCCCATCGGGCCCGATCAGGAAGACCTGCAAATCCGAGTCGCGCGTGTGCGTTATGTTCAGTTTTACGTTAAGGTCCAGGATCGAGTAGTTATCGCCAATGACGATGGTCGAAGTGCAAATGCCTCGGTCGATGATGTTCGTTTTGGTAGTATTCGTGTAGGTTTCGGTGCCGCCGGCAGAATTCACTATCACCGTCACTGTGGCCTCGTTGGACTGGTCGGTGCCGTCGCTGGCCCGGTAAGTAAAGGTGTCCGTGCCCACAAAGCCGCT
>JAMCZD010000075.1:3735-12797 GCA_023473405.1 Candidatus Omnitrophota bacterium | reverse complement strand
AGCCTCGATCGCCTGCCGTTCCAGGTTCGAGTAAGCCTCGAGAATCCATCGGTCCAGCGGGGTCAACCGGTCGTCCGGCACGCGGTGGCGGGCGGGATCGAAATCGAAGAGATTGGCCAATTGATAGCGGAGGCAATTGCGAATCACGCGATAGGTCTCGCTCACCTTGTTGATCCGCTCCTCGCTCACCACGATATCGTTGCGGTAATCCTGCGAGGCCACCCAGAGCCGAAGGATATCGGCGCCGTGCCTTTTTACGTAGGCCGCGGCGGTCTGTGGTTTTTCGTAACCGCCCTGGCTTTGTTTGCTCTTGGAAATTTTCTCACGGTCGGCGTCGACCATGAACCCGTGCGTCAGCACCGTCCGAAACGGCGGCGCCCCATTCGCCGCCAGGGAAAGCAGGAGGGACGATTGAAACCAGCCGCGATGCTGGTCGCTGCCTTCGAGGTAAATGTCCGCCTGCCATGGGGACGCGCCTTTCCCGCCGGCAGTGTCGTGACGCAATTCCGGCCGACGCATCAGCACGGCGCGCGAAGACGATCCCGAGTCTATCCAGACGTCGAGCGTGTCGGTGGACTTGGCGACGGGACTGGGTCCGTGCCAATCGGACGGTTTTACGGCGGCCCACAACTCGGCGGCTGTTTTTTCGAACCAGATATTCGAGCCGTGCTCGGCGATCAAATCAGCCGCACGCCGGATTATCCGCGCATCGAGGATTGGTTTTCCCTGCGCGTCGAAAAATGCCGGGATGGGCACGCCCCAGCAGCGTTGGCGCGAGATGCACCAGTCCGGTCGCGATTTCACCGCCGCTTCAATCCGGTTTTTGCCCCACTCGGGCACCCATTGGACATCGTCGATGGCGGCCAGGGCGCGTGTCCGGAAGTCCTGGTGATCGATGGCAATGAACCATTGGTCCATGGCGCGAAAGATCACCGGCGTCTTGCTGCGCCAGCAATGCGGGTAGCTGTGCGTGTAATCTTCCTGGTGCGCCAACCGGTCTCGGGCGCGGAGCAGTTCGAGCACCGCCTCATTGGCTTCGCTTCGACCGGCCTTTTCGAGGATCGGCAGGCCCCACAAGGCCTTCGGCATTTGCTGTTCGACAGGCAGGTCGTCGGTGATGCAAAAACAGCCATTGTCGTCCACCGGCGAATATATAGGCAGACCCGATTCCAGTCCCAGGTGATAATCCTCCAATCCGTGCCCGGGAGCGATATGCACGAAACCGGTCCCTGTCGTGCTCTCGACGAAGGCGTCGCCGGCCAGGAGCGGGACGGTGCGTTCAATGAATGGGTGCTCGCATCGGAAATGGGACAACGCGGCGCCGTCGATGCTTCGGATGATCTGGTAACCGTTCCAGCCGCACTTTTCCGCAACCTCGGTCAGGCGCGAGACCGACACGATATAGCTTTCCTCGCCCGCCAGCACCATCGTGTAATTGAAGGTCGAATTGAAGGCCACCGCCAGGTTTGCCGGCAGTGTCCAGGGCGTGGTGGTCCAGATCATCACGTAGGTCTTGGGATAACCGACCAGGGGGAACTTGACGTAAATGCTCTGGCTGACGTGGTCCCGGTATTCCACCTCGGCCTCGGCCAGGGCCGTCCGGCACGGGATGCTCCAATAGACCGGCTTTTTGCCACGGTAAACAAAACCGCGCTCGACCAAGTCGGCGAACAACTGCAATTCGTCGGCTTCATAGCGCGGGGTGAGGGTCAGATAAGGCTGCTCCCAGTCGCCCAGGACACCGAGTCGTTGAAATTGTCTGCGCTGTAAATCAATGAATTTGTTTGCATACTCCGCGCAGGCCTTGCGAATCGAGGCCGGGTCGGCGCCAGGGCCGCCATCGCCGCCTTTCTTTCGCAGTTCCTGCACCACCTTGAATTCGATCGGCAGACCGTGACAGTCCCAACCGGGCAGGTACGGGGCGCATTTGCCGCGCAGGGAATGGTATTTGACGATGAAATCCTTGAGGATTTTGTTCAGCGCGGTGCCGATGTGGACGTCGCCGTTGGCAAAAGGCGGCCCGTCATGGAGCACGAATTTTTCGGCTTGGTCACGGCGGTTCTGAATGCTCGAGTACAGGCGATTGGCCTGCCACCGGGCGAGGCGTTCCGGTTCGCGCGCCACCAGGTCAGCCTTCATTGGAAAGCCGGTTTGGGGCAAATTGAGCGTTGTTTTATAGTCCATTTCAGCTTCTTCTGGGAGGCGCAAGCTAACAGCCAAGAGCCCAAGTGTCAACGAAGCTGAGGAACCGGCCCTGATTCGGGCATTCAAAATGCGGTTCGCCGCGAATGAAAATCAGGGCGGCGCGGCGGCGGCGCCCCACCTCAGGTGGTAATTCAGGCCAAGAATTGCGGCTTGCCAATACATTATCGCATTTCATAGATTGGGCCAATGAGAATGATGTTGCTGGCGATCGTATGGATTGCTATGGCCCCATGGTTATATGCGCAAGTCAGCGTGGAATTATCGCTTAACCAAGAACAATACCTCCCGCGGGAACCGATGTTGGTGAAGGTGCGCATCACCAATCTTTCAGGCCAGACGCTCGAATTTGGCAAGGAATGGGATTGGCTCCAATTCGTGGTGGAATCGCGCGATGGCTTGCCGGTGGTGAAACAGGGCGAGGTTCCGGTGCAAAGCGAATTCAGCTTGGAAACGGCCCAAGTCGCCATCAAAACGGTGGACTTGGCCCCGTATTATTCGCTCACAATTCCCGGCCGCTACCGGGTGACGGCCACCATTCGAATCAGCCAGTGGGGCCAAATGATAGGGAGTCCGCCTCAGGATTTTGATATCGTCCGCGGGGTCAAGATATGGGAGCAGCAATTTGGCATGCCGATGCCACCCGGGGCGACCAATCGCCCGCCGCAAGTCCGTAAATTTGCGCTCATCAAGGTGGCTTATTTGAAAAAGCTGCGTCTTTACTTCAGCCTGAGCAACGCCCCGGAAACCGAGGTTTACCGTGTCTTTCCGATTGGCGACGTGGTCTCTTTCAGCCAACCGGCGGCGTTATTGGACAAGGCCAACAATCTGAACGTGCTGTACCAATTCGGGGCCCGTTCTTATTATTACCTGCTCGTCAGCCCCAGTGGAGACTTGCTCTCGCGCCAGACTTACGACATCACCGACGTCCGGCCCGTTATGCGTCCCGATGAAGATGGGGTGGTCAAGATCGTCGGCGGGGTTCGTCGTCCCTCCTTTGATGATGTGCCGGCCAACGACCGTTCATCGTCTCCGACCGATGTGCCGGCGACCACGCCATAGTAAATCCTGGATCGGCGCGTTGTTGATAGGCTGGGGATGCAGGGTTGTTATCTCCTCCCTTTGGGGCCAACCGGTGGCCTTACATCTGCGCAACGGTGACCAACTCACCGGCACCGTGATTGCCGAGGACACCAACCAGGTGACCATTCTCACCGCCTGGACCAACCGCGTCCATTTGCCGAAAAATTTCATTGTAAGTCGTGAAACCTTGGCCTTGACGCCTCCCGTGGCGCCGCCGAGCGGCCAACCAACACCGGCCAAATTGACCTTGGAGCCAACGCCCTCAACCCAAAAGCCGGCGCCGGAACCAGGCGCCCCTTCCAAACCGCGAACGCCGGCAGAGCTGAACCAGCGTCTGGAGGAGATAACAACCCTGTATGAAGCGGATAAAATCACCGCAGGCGAATACCACGCGCAACGCGCCCGAATTGTGGATGAGCTGAGCCGCTTGAGACCGGCTGAACTCGTGTCCGTCCCCGGCTCGGCAGCTCCGGCCCGCCTGCCGCCGTCACCCCCGCCAGCTCCCGCTCCGGTCGAAAGAGTGACTCCGGAGCAATTGTGGCGGGAGCGGCTATGGCTGACCCGCTGGCATGGCAACGTTCAATTTGGGGTGAACTTGAATTATGGCACCGTCGATAGCCAAACGTGGAACGGCCAAGTCCAGGCCGCGTATGCCCGTGACCAATTCCGACATTCCATGGAATATGATGTATCGTATGGCCGAACCGAAGGCGTGCTTTCCGCGAATCGAATGAGCGGCAGCATCAAAAACGAACTCGATTTGGAAAAGGGCCAACCCCTCTATGCCTATCACCTGGGGATGTATGGCTATGATGAAATTCGCCGAGTTAACTTCAGTTTCCAGGAGGGCGTGGGACTCGGCTACCATCTCGTGCAGCAATCGAACCTGGTTGTCAACGTCGAATGGGGCGGCAATTATCAAGGTGACTACTACATCGACCAGGATAGCGTTCAATACTTTTCCCTCCGGATCGGAGAAGACTTGTCCTGGAAAATAACGCCCAAACTCACTTTCGCCCAAAAGGCACAATACACCCCCGAGGTAACCGATTATGGCAACTACAAGCTCCGGTTCGAGGCGACGCTGATTTATCCATTTCTAAAGCGCCTCACGCTGAACCTGGACGTTATCGACCTGTATGACTCCCTGCCGGCGGAGGGTGTTACGGGCAATGACCTGCAGATTCTTTCGACCGTAGGCTACAACTTTTAGCTGGGATGGTTTGCGCCTTCCCCCTCCTTTATGCGGCGGAATTCATCGCGTAGGAGTTGACGTGGATTTGCAGAATCCGATCCACAACCTCGTCCAAAGTGGACAACACAAAATCATGGTGGCCATTGCCTATCCACGGCGATCTCACCAGCATCGAGGTGCAGCCGGCGTTGTGCGCCGCCAGAGCGTCCTGCCACTTGTCGCTTATGACAAAACACCTGTCCAGGTCCAAACGCCACTGATGAGCCGCTTCGAATAACAGGCCGGGTTTAGGCTTGCAGCAGGGGCAATCATCGCTCAAGTCATGCGGACACGTGTATATCGCGTCCAGTGGAAGCCGCCGCAATAACAGCCCATGCATCCGGTCCAGTTCATGCCTGGGCAGATAGTCCAAGGAAAGTCCCGGCTGATTGGTGGTTGCCAACACTACAAATCCGGCCTTCTTCAGACGCCGGAGCGGGGCGATAGCCGCTGGATTGACGATGAATTCGCCGAGGGTCAAAGGATTGACCTGGTGCTGTCGCTCCACCCGCACCAAGTTCAATATGCCGTTTCGTTCCAAAAAGACTCCTGGATTCATATCTGCGACATCAGCATAAACCTGGCCAGTTTCATTCTTGCTAATTAATTTCCGGCTCCACAGTTATGATACATGCCCCATTCAGGTCCTCGCCGATTTGGAAATCGGCGATACAGCAGTTAGGAAACCTACGCTACAAGCGTTGGGCCGAGGCAAACAGACCAGAACTACCCGGCAAAATTTGCCTACCGCGCATTGACAATTGGTTATTGAATTCAGAGTGGCCACGCCATTGCAGGATTGTGCGCTTGCCATGCCTTATGAGTTCAGGTAAAAGTTCGTGGAACTCCTAACACCAAACTTGATTGCTTATACTATGAACCAAAAGCATTGTTGTTCCGGATGCATGTCCCGCCGTCATTGCATCCAGCTTCTGTCCACTGCCGCCGTTAGTGCCGGCTTGAGCGAGCCCGCCTGGGGTGCCTGGTTCAAGGCGCGAAAACCGGCGCCGGACTTTGTGGACCCGGCCACACTCCGCCCGAAGCCCAAGGTGCGCATCGATGCCGCAATACTCGAAATGCCGCGCCCGTATTGGCTGGGCTGGCCGGGGACCACTTACGACCTGGACAAGCACCAAAAGGAGTATGGTTCGCAGCTCGAACAATCGTGCCACAAGCTGGGAATAGACTTGAATCCAGCCGACAAACCGGTCCAGGACGACGCGGGGCTGAAGGCGTTGATCGAAGGCGTGCGGGATCGGAAGCCGGACGGCTTGTATGTTCTCATTCAACACATGAACTGCTGGTCCTGGGTGGACCGATTGTCCAAGGAAGTTGGGGTTCCGTTGATTGTGTTTTCGCCGATTGGCACCTCGTTTACCGGGCATATAGCCGGCATCTCCCGCCGGAGCGGGGTATACGTTGTCTCGTCGTTGGAGTGGCCGGCCGCATGTCGAGGATGGCCTCCGCATGATACGCGCCAAACGATGCTTCGAGGAAAGCCGGATTCTCTGGATACATCAGGATAAGCATGAGGACACCGTGATGGACCGCCTCGGCACCAGGATACGGGCCATTCCGCGCCGCACCTTCAATGAACTATTCGACCGGATGCCGGTGAACGACGAGGTAAAAGACACCGCCTCGGCGATGCGCCGCGGGGCGAAACGGACTGTTGAACCCACCATCGAGGACTGCCTGAACTCGGCGCGCGCCTACACCACCGCCAAACGCCTGCTCGCCGATCAACAAGCCAATGCCCTTACCATGGATTGCCTCGGCATGGTCGGGGCCAAATTGGTCCCCACTCCGCCTTGTTATGCCTGGACCCTCCTGCAAGACGAGGGAATCACGGCCGCCTGTGAGGCGGACCTGTTCGGCGCGGCCTCGATGATGCTTACCAGCTACCTGCTGGACCGCCCGGGATACATGAACGATCCGGTGGCGGAGACGGCCAAGAACCTCCTCATCGCCGCCCACTGCACCTCGGGCACGCGCCTGAACGGCTTCGATAAGCCCAGGGTTCCGTACATCCTGCGCAATCATTCCGAGTCCGCCCTGGGTGTTGCCGTTCAGGTGCTCTGGCCGGTCGGCCAACCCATCTCACTGATCCGTTTCTCGAATCCCAACGAGTTGATCCTCGATACCGGCACGCTGGTCTGCAATGTGAACACACCGCCAGCCGGCGGTTGCCGAACCTCCGTCGAGATTCGCATGGACAACGTCGAGGATGCGCGGGATGTGCTTGGTTTTCATCAGGTGGTAACCCTCGGCAACCATCGGCGTGTGGTGGAAGGATTCTGCCAACTCTATGGCATAAAGGTTATCCATTCACCCGAGCATACCAAGCATGGGATAGGCTAAATCACGCCCTCAAGCGCTGATCCCGACATGCGTGTCCCGAGGGACTTCCTTCAGGACCCGGTCGAGGATCATGTCTGTCGTGACCCCTTCCGCCTCGGCTTCGAAGTTCAGGATCAGCCGGTGGCGCAGCGCGGGATGGGCTGCCGCTTCGAGATCGTCGAAACTGACGTTGAACCTGGCTTGGGCCAGGGCCCGCACCTTGCCGGCCAGCAAGAGCGTTTGGGCGCCGCGCGGGCTGCTGCCAAAGCGCAGGTACTGGCTGGCAATCGGCACGGCGGTTTCAGTCTTGGGATGAGTCGCCAGGACCAGGCGCACGGCATAATTTTTGACATGCGACGCCACCGGGACTTGCCGCACCAGGGCTTGGAACTCGAGCAACTTCTGGCGGGAGAGGATTCGGCTCACCTGCGCCTGGGCGGACTCGGTGGTGCGGGTCAGCACCTCGGTCAGTTCGTCTGCTGTCGGGTAGCCCACGATGAGTTTGAAAAAAAAGCGGTCGATCTGCGCCTCGGGCAAGGGGTAAGTGCCTTCTTGATCGATCGGATTCTGCGTGGCCAACACAAAAAAAGGCTCGCCCAACTTGCGCATCTCGCCTCCGGCGGTAACGCTGTGCTCCTGCATCGCTTCGAGCAACGCCGATTGAGTCTTGGGCGTGGCGCGGTTGATCTCGTCCGCCAGGATCAGGCTGGCGAAGATGGGGCCGCGCTGGAATTCGAACTCGCGCCGGCCCGCCGTTGTTTCCATCACGATATTGGTGCCCAGGATGTCCGCCGGCATCAAATCAGGAGTGAATTGAATCCGGCTGAAGGGGAGGTCCAATACTTCACCCAGGGTGCGCACCAATAGCGTTTTGCCTAGGCCGGGAACGCCCTCCAAAAGGACGTGGCCACCAGCAAAAATAGCGGTCAGGGTGCCGTCCACGATGGCGTCGTTGCCGACGATGATCTTGCCAATCTCGGCTCGCAACGCGCCGTAGGTTTGTTTGAAGGATTGGATATGTTCTTCGGTGGTCATGGGAGGTGCGGATTGCGGATTGTTGGATGCAGTTACAACCTATTTCTTGAGGTCGTCGAAGTAATCCTTGACCGTTCCTTGGTAGGCCCGCGGGATTTGTTCCTGGCTGAGAGCACTTTGGGCGTCGCCTTGAGCCGCCATTACTGCCTGCTCATAGGAGACGGTGCTCATGCCCTTGATGCTCACCCCCTTCAAGGTGATGCTCGGCATCGAGCCGCCTGGCGAAAGCCGGCCCCGAATCTTGGTCGGATCGAGGTTGTCCGCCAATTGGCCGTCGCCGCGATCGGTCGAACTGCGCGGGTCCATAATGCCGCGGTTCTCCGGCGGGTTGTCCCATAGATCGGACATTTCCGGGTAAGTCAGCCAGCCTTCTTCGTTAGCCCAAGTCCCGAAACCACGGCCGCCTCTGGTCATCCCTCGACCCCCCCGCGCAATTCCGAGTCCCCCGCACCCAGGACCTTCCCCCAAGCCGAGGCACATCTGGGCACCTTGGCAGGCCTTGAGCGCCGCGATTAGCGAATCAACGTCGCCCATTTCCTCCATTAATTTCTCGAGCTCACGGGCGGCATCGGCGAGGGATTGGGCAGCCAGTGGGCGTTGATTATTTTGCATCTGGCCGGCGGCTTTTCCGAGCAAATCAGCTACCTTGCCATAATCAGCCGCCGGATTGATGGCTTTTGCGACTTCATCGAGGATTCGCTTTAGTTGGTCGGGCGAGAGCTGGGCGGACTTGAGCTGTTCGGCCATTTTTTCGAGTGTGGCTTGAGCGGCCTTGACCTGGCCATTCTGCAATTGCTCGGCCAGGTCTTTGCCGAGGCGTTCGGCCTGTTGCTGAAGTTGTTCGAGGGTCTTGGCCATTTCATGGAGTTTCTCGAGATCGGTCAAGGCCGTCTCGAGGTCGCGCACCATCAATTTGGTTTGTTCAGCGGCCAGGGCGGCGATGGCCTCCTCCAAGCCGGGCAAGGAAAGCCCCATCGACTGGGCCTGCTGTGAAAGCGCGGACAGAGACTTGCTTAATTCGGCTCGAGCCTGGGAATCGCCGCCGGCAGGTTGATTGGCCAGGTTGGCGGCGGCTTGCTGTGCCTTCTGCAAGTCTTTCCTGAGCTTTTCGAGGGCGCCGGTTTGTTGGGCTTGTTTGCCCAGGGCGTTTTGGAGGCCCTCGATTTGC
>JAMCZD010000075.1:0-3725 GCA_023473405.1 Candidatus Omnitrophota bacterium | reverse complement strand
AAGACAGCCGGCGCTTCGAAGGAACAAAAAATGAAGGAAGAAGAAATCGTTTGGCAGGGGCCCTCGTCGCAGATCATCAATTTTGGCACCTACTTTATGTGCGGCTTGCTGTGCCTTCTGCAAGTCTTTCCTGAGCTTTTCGAGGGCGCCGGTTTGTTGGGCTTGTTTGCCCAGGGCGTTTTGGAGGCCCTCGATTTGCTTCTGCAAAGCCGGATTTGCCTCGGAAGCTTGCCCGCCGGGAGTTCGGGCGGCCTGTTCCATCCGTCTCAAAGCCGGGTTCTGCGCCATGAGCTTGGCTTCCTGTCTCAGTTTATCGGCTAAATTGGCCAGCTCGTGCTGCGCGTCGCTGCGCGTCAGTTTGACTTGGCCCAACTGGTCGCCCAACTCGGCCACGGCTTCGAGGTTTTGGCGGACCGGGTTGAGGACGGGGGGGTGCTTTGCCAATTGCGTCCGCGTCAACTCCGCCAACTGACGTCCCGTTTCGCGCAGGGCTTCCGCATCGCGTTTCTTCTGCAAAAAGGCCTTGCTCCGGTACTCCGGCACGAATCCCAGACCCGCGCCAATCACCAGGACCACCAGCACCCAGCGGCTCACCGCGGGCAAATGAAATGGCAACATCAGCCGCGGCTCCAATTTCCGCGCGCATTGGGCTGCGTCAGCCACAAGCAGCGCGCGCCAATTGCCCGCGGGTGCCGTGGCCGCGATTTCCAGGGCTGTGCTGAGCCGTTCCTGGAAGTGTTGTTTGGCATCGACCCAGCGAGCCATTTCGGCTAGTGTAAGGGCGCGCCAGCCGCCGGCCAGGAATCCCAGGGGCACAAGCGCCGCCGCAACATACCCCATTCCAAAAAGGACCGAAGCAGGCAGAGGAAAGACCTTGTAACAGCCCAGGACTAGCAACCAAAGCCCACCGCCCGCCAGCAGCCCCAGCCAACCACCGCGCCAGGCGCGTTGGAGACGCGCTCGCCGCGCCGAGCGGCGCAAAACCTCCTGAATGACCAGCAATTCGCCGTCTTGATTCTTCGCGTCCGGACTATTCATAACGCTCACGCCTTTTCAAGTAATTGCGGCGGACCATTTCTCGACGCACGTTCCCTCGCCTATTTATTCCAATTCAGCCAACCGGACCTTCTTGCGCTCGCGGCATGTCTCGACATCCTTACGCAACTGCTCGTGCAGGTTCTGAACATTCGGTATAGCCTCCAGAGTGAGCGTGGGCGTTGAGGAGTCGTTGGTAGTCAAAACCAGGTTGCCGAGCCCCCAAAAACGGTACATGAACGGGCGGATCAAAGTGATGTCCTTGACCCGGTACAATTCCAATTCATCGGTTCTCCTCGAGAATACGCCGGTAGTAATTCGAATCCGCTCGCTGGTTACCTCGAAATGGCGGCACCGGTTAACTGTCCATTTCCAAAATACCGCGCCCAACGGCACCAACAGCAAGCCGAGCACGAGAAATCGCGCGGGATGCTCCACCAGGCGGCCAAGGGCGATAAAGATCAGCACCGCCAGGCAGGCCAGCAAGCCGCACATAAAGTAGGTGCCAAAATTGATGATCTGCGACGAGGGCCCCTGCCAAACGATTTCTTCTTCCTTCATTTTTTGTTCCTTCGAAGCGCCGGCTGTCTTTCTGCCGGCCCGCGGGGGTGGCATCCTCCCGGCATATTACGTAAGGTTAGTCTCGACCGTCCAGTCCGCCTATCCCTTGCATCTCCCCGAACCAAGCCGGGACTCTGGGCTTTCATGGCGGCATTCATAAAGGTGATCCACGTGCTACCCGCATTATTTACCTTGCCTCCTTGCCAGTCAATCCGCTTTTCGCCGCCTTTCCTCGTAGCAGTTGGCTCCAGCCGGCTCTGGTTGCATATGAAAACTAGACGACCGACCGGAGATGTGGTTAGCTAATTCGAGAATAATTATGATTGACTTACGCTATACCAAACTGGTTCGCATCCTGGTTGAATACTCCACCGCCCTCAAGAAAGGGGACCGGGTCCTGGTGGACGCGGTTGATGTGCCTGACGAATTCTCAGTGGAGCTAATGCGCGAGATTCGATCGGTTGGAGCCATCCCGTTGATCGAGGTCCGGCACGGGCGCATCACGCGGGAGATCATGAGGGAAACCAACGAAGCCCACGCGGCGCTGGTGCGGGATGTGGAACTGTATCGGATGAAAAAGGTCCAGGCCTACATCGCCCTGCGCGGCAGCGCCAATACCAACGAGACCGCCGATGTCGCCGCCGGCCGGTTCACATTGTATTCTCGAGTCCTGCGTCCGGTCTTGAATTACCGGGTCAACAAGACGCGGTGGGTAGTGGTGCGATGGCCGACGCCCAGCATGGCCCAGGCCGCCGGGATGAGCACGGAGGCCTTTGAGGACTTCTTTTTCCAGGTGTGCACCCTCGATTATCGCAAAATGGCCAAGGCAATGGTCCCCCTGGAGAAACGGATGAAATCGGCCGACCGCGTCCAATTGAAGAGCCCGGGTACAGACCTCGAGTTCAGCATCAAAGGCATTGGCGCCAAGGCATGCAATGGCCGGTTGAACATCCCGGACGGCGAGGTCTTTTCCTGCCCGGTGAAGAACTCGGTCAACGGCCAAATCCAGTTCAACACGCCTTCGGTCTACGCCGGCACACGGTTTGAAAATGTGCGGCTCGAGTTCAAGCAGGGAAAAATCGTCAATGCATCATCCAATAATTCCAAGCGCCTGAACGAGATCCTCAATACCGATCCCGGCGCGCGTTACGTGGGCGAGTTTTCCCTCGGGTTCAATCCCTATGTCTTGAACCCGATGTGCGACACCCTATTCGACGAGAAAATTGCCGGCTCGCTCCATTTCACCCCCGGCCAGGCTTACGAGATTGCCGGCAACGGAAATCGTTCCGCCGTGCATTGGGACATGGTGCTCATCCAGCGTCCCGAATGGGGAGGCGGAGAGGTCTGGTTTGACGGCGAGATCATCCGGAAGGACGGGCGGTTCGTTCCGGCAGACTTGCGTCCGTTGAATCCGGAACATTTAAGCGCCTTTTAGCACCGCCAAGAATTGCTTAATAGCCGGCGAGAGGACCTTGTTTTTCTTCAACAGGGCCGCGAGCGGACGGTAAAATTCGCCGCCATCGATCTCGACCTGGGCGAGGGTTTGACCGGCCACTTCCTGCGTCACCGTCGCTTGCGGCACAATCGCCACACCGGCATCGATTTCCACCGCGCGCTTGACCGTTTCGATGTTGTCGAACTCCATGACGTTGTGCACCTGCACGTTATGGTCCTTCAGGATTTTGTCGATGGCCTTGCGGGTTGGAATGTCCGGTTCGAAACCGATGAATTTTTGCCCGGACAACGCGGTCAATTTGACGCTCTTGTTCTTGGCAAAGGGATGTTGGGGGTGGCAGATCAGGACAAGGCGGTCCTTGCGCAGGGGGATTAACTCGAGCTTGGCGTCGCGGGTGGGGTAAGCGACCAGGCCCAGGTCGACCACGTTGCCCAGGACGTCCTCATAGACTTGATTGGCCCGGCGATACTCGACGTGGACGTTTACGGTGGGATAGGTCTTGAGGTACTTCTTCAGATAAGGCGGCAGATCGTGCAGGCCAATGCTGTAAATCGTCGCCAACCGGATGGTGCCGGAGATAACATCCTTGATTTCTTGCAGTTTGCTTTGCAGCGAATCGTAAGTCTGGATGATTTGCTTGCTGTAATCGTACAGCACCTGTCCTTCGCGTGTT
>JAMCZD010000100.1 GCA_023473405.1 Candidatus Omnitrophota bacterium | reverse complement strand
CATGCGCCGTCAACCGCGCGCAATAATTGGTCGCGTCCTGCCATTGCACTCCCTCGACCGGGAGCAGCCCATTGCCATTGAATTGGCTGGGATTGAAGCTCATCAGCGCCTGAAATTGGTCCTGCGTCACCTCCGTCCTGCCCATCCAGAATCCCCGGCTGATAGCCACCTGGGACTGCGGGCCTTCATCGGGGAACCGATCCGGTTCGATTGGCGGACTGCCCATGACAAAGGTGCCGGACGGAATCCAGACAAGGTTACTTGGGTCCGGATTAGCCGGGGTTGGATACTCGGCCAGGCGGAAAAAGAACCGGGGACTCTCGGCCCAGTTCGAGAGGACCAGGCTGCCGGAGCCCGAGGGTGGCACCGGACCGGAGTAAACCGGTTGTTCACTGGACGAAAGGTTTTGCAATTGATCAGTCCGGAATATCTGCATCCAGCCCTGGGTGCTCTGCAGCGAGTAATTCAATATCAAAAGCCCATTCGTCCGGACCAGCGACAAGGCCGGCATCGGCGGAGGCGAACCGGCAATGGCGAACGCCCTGGCTTCGAAATTGGCCGGCGGTCCGCCGGATGCGGACAAGTCAGATGCAATCCAATGGAGGCCGCCGGTTTTCTCCCAATAAGTGCCCGGGCTCGAACCGACGGTGGGCGGATTGTAGAAGGGCAGTCCGGCGTTCTCCATCCCTTCAATACCGTTGAAGCGCACGGTCCACGTGAAGGTATCGGGGACCGGCAGGTCCAGGTCCTGGGCGGTCACGGTATTGTCTCCGGGTGTAATAGCGAAAAGCCCGCTATCATAGAACATGGTGCCGGGAGCGCCGCCGGGGCCATCGTTACGGTAAAAGCGGAGCTCGGCCTTTTCGTCGCCGCTGGCATTGAAGCTGAGATGATACTGGAATTCAAATCGCGTCAGAACCCGTTCTGAAGGGTCCCCCCCCAATTGAATCTGGTCCCCAAATTCGTCGGGAGCAAAGCAATAGTCGGCGAGAAAATTGGCGGAGTTGTCAAAGACGACACCGGCGGAGGCGGAGGCGGCAAGGGTTAATATTCCAAGCATGGCAAGGGCTAGCCTGCCCCCGAACGGAGTAACGCGCTTCATAGTACTTTTCCCAGCTTCCAACGGGAGGATACTGGCCGCTTAGAAGAGGTAATGCAAGCTTGAGTAGACCAGGTGTGCGTCGTAATTGTTGAAGCCGCCCGAGGTATCGTCGCGGTTGGTGAAGTAGCCGTATTTGAGGGTCAAGCGCATGCGTTCGCTGAGTTTCTGAATCAGGGTAACGGTCACTCCGTGTTCTTCGGCGCTGACTCCGTAAGGAAGGCTGTAGCTGGTATTATCGACGTAATCGTCGGCGCGGTAGTAGAGGTATTGGGCCTGGAGTTCGGTCTTCTCGGTCAAGGCGAAGCCGGCCATTAGGCTGCCTTCCCAATAATCGTTCTTGGCCGGCAATACCAGGTCGGTCGCATTGCCGCCGAGATCGTTTGCGGGGGTATGGGTTTCATCCAGCACGTAATTGAGTCCGCCCTGGAAGTAGAGCCGGGCCAGCGGGTTCCAGGAAATCGTTTCACCGATGATATGGCTGGTGACCTCGGCGCTCTGAACCTCTCCGAGTGCGTCGCCGGTGGTATCGACGGTTGACAATTGGAAGTCATACCGTGTGACCAGGCTCAAATTGGCCAACGGGCGGTAAGTGACGCGGAAATTCGTATCGTCGGTTTCGAAATTCTGGTCGGTGAGGAAGCCGGGATAGAGGTCGGTAGGCGGATTGGACCGGAAGCGGTTGATCTGGTCATAATCGTTATTATGAATCTTGTGGTAGTATTGCGCCGCGAAATTCAAACGGCGCAAGGGATACCAGTTGGCGCCGACCGTGTATTTCTGGGTTAGCTGGGTGTCATCGGTAACGCGGTTGAATACCTTCCCGCCGGTGGCGGCTTCGATTTCATTCACGTGGAGGTCGCCATCGCCTTCAGTCCAATCGCCCCGTCCGTAGAAGATCCAGTTGGTCACCCCGTTATAGCGCAAGTCAAGGCTTTCGGAAACGTCGACCATGTCGCGGTCATTGGCGGCCCGGAGGTCGGTGGTGGAGGTGGTGTAGGCGGGGCCCTGTCCCACATCGGTTTCCGTGAAGCCATCGAGGCCCGACCAATCCTCCTTTTCAACGCGGAAGGCCGGGGTAACGGTGAAATGATCCCACGGGGTAACCATCAGGTTCAGGTTCAGGACGTATTGGTTCAGATGGGAACCGCCCGAGAGGTCGAGGAAGCCCGTGTCCCGGTACTGGCGCCGGTCAAAGGTGGGATCATACAAAGGTTCATAGCCCGCGCCATAGATCCGGCTTCCGGAAAGATCAGTGTCGAGGGTTGTAAAGGAATAGCCCGAGGTCAGCAGGATTTTCTCGTTGAACCGCGTTTGGGTGAAGGCATGGGCGCTGAACATGTCGGTCTTGACCTCCTCGGTGGTGGTCACGTAACGGTTCGGGGATCGCGCGACCAGGGACTGCTCGGGATCGTAGTGGTAATTGATCGAGTCGCGGTTATCCGACATTTCGTAGCGCACGCCGACGCCGAAGCCGGTGTTGCCCAAGGTATGCCGCATATCGCCGCTGAAGATGTCACGCTTCTCGTCAATGTCGTAAAAGGAAGGGACGATGTTTTTGATGTTCGTCGGGAAGGCGGGGTAGTTCACATCGTAGGGGCCCCATTCAAGCGAGTCCTCCTGGCCACGGCGGAATTGATGCTCATAACGGAATGTGAACACAGGCACGTCAGGTATGGTCAGACCGGCTTCAAACCACACATCACCCCGGTCCAGGTGCATCTCTTCCGCCGACGGGGGATACCATTTGTCCGGAGGGAAGAATCCGCCGTTGCCGTCGAACCAGGTGCGGTATTCCTGGTAACCGCCCCGGATATAACCCAATTCCGGGTCGGTCAGGTCGAGCTTAATGGAGTAATCGTGGTTGTCAAAAATGCCGCGGCCGTCGAGTTTCAGGGTGGTGTTCTTGGTAACCGGCTGCTCATAGTGAAAACTCTCAACGCCGCCTGCGGGGCCCTTCCGTATGCCGTATCGCCGCATAAACTGGGCCTCGTCGCCATTGACAAAGGCACTTCCGACCGAGACATCGAACCAATTGTTATACTGGGTCGGCGTGGACTCGCTGGTCTGCTCGGTGGATGACTGGTCGCTCTCGGCGGGTTGGGTCGCCGAACCTTCTTCAGCCCCGAAAACGGCTCCGCCGGCCAGCCAGAACCCAACGAACAGGGCGAAGGCCGGCCGCGCAGGTTGAAAACGGATCAGATTTTGAGCGGTGGTTTGCATCGGCTTTCCTTTTCTCTGCGGTGATGTCTTCGGTTAAAATCGAATCGACGGACTGACCTGCGACCCGTGCACAGCCTCGTGGCACCCGGCGCTCCAACATGTGCCCCTGCTCAAAAACCCGGTTCCCGGACCGGTTACCCCCGAATGCAGCACCCCGCCTATAAGCACCTGCCCGGACGCGGTCTGTCGTTGGAAGTGGCATTGCAGGCATAGGTTCGCATTCCGGACCTTCAGCAACTTGGGGTTGATCGATCCATGCGGATTGTGGCAATAGGTGCACCCCTCGCGCAACGCCTCGTGCTCGAAAACAAACGGACCGCGCTGCTGCGTATGGCACTTGAAGCAGACATCGTTCTGGCCCTCCAGCGAAGTGCTTCCCCCCTTTACGGCCCGGCCCTTGTGCGGATCATGACAGTCGGCGCAGTTGATTCTTTCCTCCAATACCGGGTGATGGTAGGGTAGATTGAACTGCCCGCGTTGCGCCAGGTGGCATTTGAAACATGTCTCGGGAGATTTGCGCGGGTTTATGATCGTGTTCCTCCCGCCTACTGTGTCCACGTGCAGACTACCTGGACCATGACAACTCTCGCACCCCATATCGATGGCGTTGGTTCCCAGGGCCTGCAATCGGGCATGGTCCGCCGTGGCAAACGACTCGCTGATCTTGTCGTGACAGGTGGCGCAGACATCCGATCCGACATAAGTCGCACCGGGTATCTGAGGCGGGGCCATGACCGTCTGGCTCACCGTCCCACAGGAGATCAGCACCGCCGCCAGACCCAGCCCGCTCCACCACCAAAGCAACCAGCATCTGCGGGGTCGTGAAGGGGCTGGAGAAGAGGGTGGCAACGAGTTTTGGAGTTGAGGTTTCATAGACAGGTTGGATTGGGCGACCGGTATGGCCATGAGAGCAGCCGAGCGAACGGTCGCGGCCGCGGTAAAAGCATTTTAGCAGCCGAAATAATTGGCATAAACATTTCTGATACTAATACCGGACCAAGTAATCTCATAAAAATCTATTATGAACTTTTAGAAATTCAATTGTAATTTTCGCTACACCTCAACTGACATTTGCTTTGCTTTTTTTGGCCTTTGTTAAGGTACGCTTGTAATTAATATAGTTTCCCTAATGCAACATAAACGATGGATAAGGCGCCCTGACCCCGCTGCAAGGTTGATACCCGGGGAAGACAAAAAGGACGAGACCGCGAGGGCCGAAACGGAAGGGCGAAAGAGAGAAGGCAGAAGTCCAGCAGTTCTCAGTATGGAACTCCCGTGCACCTTGTCCGTTACTTCATATCTTACCTCGCCGAATTTACCTGGTTTTCGACGGAGTGAGCGACAAAGTGGGATGCGAAGCGGAAGGACGGTCAGGAATTTCCCGGGGCTTCCTGGGGAATGATGCCGCCGTTGACAAGGAAGAGGACGGCCATTCGCACGGCGAGGCCATTGGTCACCTGTTCGAGTATAACGGAGCGATCGCCATCGGCCACATCGCTGTCGATCTCGACCCCGCGGTTGATGGGGCCGGGATGCATGATCGTGACGTCGGGTTTGGCGCGGGCCAGGCGGTCCTTGTTCAGGCCAAAGAGATCGGCGTATTCGGCGAGGCTTGGGAACATGGTTTGGCGTTGCCGTTCGTGCTGGATGCGCAGCAAATTGATTATATCCGCGCCGGCAATCGCCTCCTCGACCCGGTAGGTTACCCGGCACCCCATTTGTTCGAAGACACGGGGGACCAGGGTAGGCGGGCCGCAGAGAGTGACGCGAGCCCCCAATTTGGTCAGTGCCCAAATATTGGACCGGGCGACGCGGCTGTAGAGGACATCGCCCAGGATAGTGACATTCAGGCCGGCAATTTTCGATTTCTTTTCGCGGATGGTAAACAAATCAAGCAGGGCCTGGGTCGGGTGCTCATGGGCGCCGTCGCCGGCGTTAATCACGCTGGCGTTGAGGACGCGAGCCAGGAAGTGCGAGGCGCCGGCCGCGCGGTGCCGGATGATTATGAAGTCGGCATTTAGCGCTTCGAGGTTGCGGGCGGTATCTTTGAGAGTTTCGCCCTTGCGGAGCGAAGATACCTCGGCGGAGAAATTGATGATATCGGCGCTCAGGCGCTGGGACGCCAATTCGAAGCTGATTCGAGTGCGCGTCGAGGGTTCGACAAACAACAAAACCACCGTTTTGCCGCGGAGGGCGGGGACTTTCTTGATGGTGCGTTCGCCCACCGCTTTGAAGGCGCGGGCGGTATCGAGGACCGCCAGGATTTCGTCGCTGGAAAGGGACTCGATATCGAGCAAATGTCTGCGGGTCCAAGTCATGCAGATTCGAGGTAAACCGCTTCTCCGCCACCTTCCTCCCGGAACCGCACATGGACGGTATCCTGAAGCTTGGTGGCGATTTCCCGGCCCACGTAATCGGGCTGGATCGGCAGCTCCCGGTGGCCGCGGTCGATCAGAACGGCTAATTCGATACGTTGTGGGCGTCCGAAATCATTCAGGGCATCCATGGCCGCCCGAACCGTGCGCCCCTTGAAAAGGACATCGTCGACCAGGATCACCCTTTTGCCGGTGATATCGAAGGGGATGACCGTCGGATACACCTCCGGCACCGGCCTCTGGTCCAAGTCGTCCCGGTGCATGTTCACATCGAGCCGGCCCACCGGCACCGGTTGTTTCCAGTTTTCGCTCAGGATTCGGCCCAGGCGTTCGGCCAACAGGACTCCCCCCCGCTGTATTCCCACCAGGACCACTTCGGCGCCGTCTTTTCGTTCACCAATCTTCCGGGCAATTTGCCCGACCAATTCCTTAATTGCTGCGGAATCTAAAAGCACTTGCGACTCAGGCATATAAGCACTTGGAACATCCTCGCGGACCAGGCATCCCAGCGGGGCGGTGACCGCCTTTCTTATGGCTGATAGTTAGCTCCAATTCTTGGACCTCGCGAAGTCAAGGGGGGGTGGTTTGCCGGCTCTTGCGCCACTTGGAGCGGTGTTTGATGATCCAGTCCGTCAAAGCCCGTTCAAAACCGATGTCGTAGCCCACCTTCTCTGATTCAAGCCATTTATGCCGCAATATTTCTTCGCGCTCGGCCTGGAACTCGCGGTAAAGCGACGAGCTTTTCAGCAAATCATTGTCATCGATTGGTTTAATCGTGTCACTCGACATAAGCCGAACTGTTAGCACATACCGTCCCATCGAATCTATCAGTATATCGACTTTAAGCAACTAAATTCTTCGCAACTGGATGCTCGGCGCTTCGGCCGGTTGTCCTGGCCCGACAACCGGTTGCGGTTTGATAGATTCTCACTTTTATTCGTATAGCATATCCCATGCCAAGAACAATCCCAGTAGCACCCCAGTTGGACTGGCAAGGACGGTGAAAGAACACCGCCGCCGATCCATTCCCTGCCTCGCAAGCAAGCCGGAGCCCGGGAAGCGTGGCGGGGATCGCGGGCATGGAAGGCCATGGCGAGTGGAAACTCCCGACGACCCGGCGGCATACCGCGCCATTGACATTGGCCAACCCGTCCTTGAGGAAATCCGAGTGTGCAGATTCCGGCTGACACCGGCTTCTGGTTTCATTTCGTGCGGCGATGGAAAAAATTCTTTACTTACAAAATTGCGGCAAGAGAGAATAACTAAAGGAAAGTAAATCCGATTGAGAATGAAAAGCAGCATCAAAAATTGTTTTGGATTGGCACTTGCCATCGCCATGGTTGCAACTGTAGCCGCGCAAGAGGCTGCGACTGAGAAAGGGACCGCTTCACCGGCCAAGGTGACGTCCGAACCCGCAAAGTCGCCTCCAGTTGCAGTAGCGGCCGACAACAGCCAGTGTTTTGTCTGCCACATCAACTTCGAAGAGGAAGAACTGGCTGCGACTCACCGCAAGGCCGGCGTGGGCTGCGTGAAGTGTCACGGGCCTTCTCGAGCGCATAAGGAGGATGAGTCGAATATGACTCCTCCGGACATCATGTATGCGAAGGAAAAGATCAATCCTGCATGCTTGAAATGCCACCAGCCAGCCAAGCTGGGCGACATCCATGAGTCCGTCCTGGCCGGGACCGATCCCAAGAACAAATACTGCACCGACTGTCATGGTGAACATCACCTCAACCACCGAACCCGGATTTGGGATAAGAACACCCGCAAACTGCTGCCCAGGACCGCCAAAGGGCAAGGGACCAAGGGGTAAGTAGCCAAGGGGTAAGGGCAAAGAGCAAAGCGTCAAGTGGTAAGAGGCAAGTGGGGAGGACGTGGAGGGTGGGCGCGTCTGGACCGGGGGAGGAGCGCGGGCGGAGGGAAGACGCAACCCATTGCACGTTGTGCTCAACTCTCTCTTTCCCAGCCATATACTGGCTTCTCTTCACCCTTTGCCCTTTGCTCCTTGCCCTTACCCCTTTGCTCTTTGCCGATCAGGACAACTCGGTAAAGTGCGCCTCAACAGGGAGCGTAAGCTGGATGCGGGCCAAGCGGGCGTAGAGGCCGTTCCGGGCCACCAACTCCTGGTGCGTGCCTTGTTCAATGAACCGGCCCTGGCGCATAACCAGGATTTGGTCGGCGCGCTGGATGGTGCTGAGGCGATGGGCGATGACGAAGCTGGTGCGATTTTCCATCAAGCGCTCGAGGGCTTCCTGGATCAGTTTTTCCGTTGCCGTGTCGACGCTCGCGGTGGCTTCGTCAAGAATGAGTATCGGCGCGTTCTTCAGCAAGGCCCGCGCGATGCTGATCCGCTGTTTTTCGCCCACGCTTAGTTTCACCCCGCGCTCGCCCACGCGGGAGTGGTAGCCATCGGGCAAATGACAAATAAAATCATGGCAATTGGCGGCGCGGGCGACCGACAAGAATTCATCTTCAGTAGCCGTCAGTTTGCCGTAAAGGATGTTTTCTCGCACCGTCCCGTTGAAGAGGAAGGGTTCCTGGCTCACAACGCTGATGAGACCGCGCAATTCCGTTAACGATAATCGGCTGATGTCTTGGCCATCGATCGCGATGCGGCCGTCGGTAGGTTCGTAAAAGGCCGGCAACAAATTCACCACGCTGGACTTGCCGGCACCGGTTGGCCCCACCAGCGCCACCATTTCACCCGGACGCGCCCGAAGGCTGATGCCGTGAAGGACCTGCCGTCCGGCTCCATAGCCAAAGCTGACCTGGTCGTAGGTGACCTCGCCGCGCACGGGGTGGTGGCAAGCATGCGGGGAACGGGGTTGTGGACGTTCCACCGCGGCGTCCAAAATATCGAACACCCTCTCCCCGGCCGCGCGGGCAGCCTGCAACATCTGATTTAATCCGTGTAACCGGCCGATGGGATCATAGAATAGCGAAAGGTAGAGGAGAAAACCGACCAACTCACCCATGCTCATCCGCCCGGCCAAGACCTGCCTGCCTCCATACCACAATACCAATCCGCTTCCCAAAGAGGCGAAAAAGGCCATCGCCGGCGAATATAACGCCCAAACCCGCATGATGCAGAGGGTGCCCTGCCGCAGGTCATCGGCCCGTTGAGCGAAACGATCGTCTTCGTGCGATTCGCGTCCGAAGAGCTTGATTTGACGGATGCCCCGGAGGTTGTCCATGAGCAGCGCATTCATGGCACTGGCGGCCCGGCGTTGCCGCTGGTAACGGTGGTGAGCCGTCAAGGTGTAGGCCAAAGCGCCGCCTGCGAGCAAGGGCAAAGGTATCAGCGCCATTACGGCGAGCGACGCATTCGTATAGAACAAAACCACCAGAACGCCCACCACGCTCAGCACCGCCACCGTTCCCTGTTCGGTCCCGTCGATCAGGACGCGTTCCACCGCGTTGACGTCCTCGATGACCCGGGTCATCAAGTCGCCCGAGGCGCGCTGGTCAAAGTAATTCACCGGCAGCCGTTGCAGGTGCGAATAGACGTCACGGCGCATATCGAAAATGACATTTTGCTCGAAGGTGTTGTTGAGGCGGATGCGCAGGCTGTTGAACAGGTCGCGCAGCAGGAACGCCACGCCCAATGCCGCAATCGCCGGCGCCAGCAACCGGGTTTGTCCCCCGCGGATGACTTCGTCGATGATGAACTGGGTGAGCCGTGGAAAGGCGAAACTCGACAACAACGACAGGACGGCGCAAGCCACCGTGCCGAAGGCCATGAGCCGGTACGGGCGCAGGTAAACCGCCACGCGCCTCAGGATTTCCCAGGTCGATCTCGAACTGGCGTCGAAGGTGGGATCAACGCCGTTTCTTGAATCGGAGGCGGAGGCCTTATCAAATTTTGACTGCCGGCCTTTGCTGCCTGATCTATTCACTTTTTGAATTGTAACACACCGTTTTGCCGAGGTCTGAACCTGGTTCGCGACTGAATCCAATCCCGGCCGTGACGGTCGTCAGAGCAAGGTTTTCACCTTGGTCAGCGCTTCATCGAGCTTGCCGGGATTTTTGCCGCCCCCGCGCGCGAAATCCGGTTTTCCACCGCCCTTGCCGCCAACGATGGGGGCGATTGCCTGGATCAGTTTGCCCGCCTGGACCCGGCGGGTGAGTTCCGGTGCGACGGTGGCAATCAGCGAGACGGAACCATTCGTGGCGCCGCCGAGGACGACAACGCCCTCGAACTGGCCTTTCAAGTTGTCCGCGACCGTGTGCAAAAACTCGGCTTCCACTTCGCCGAGGTTTTTCAGGATAACGGGTGTTGAAGCCACCATTTCCGCCCGGGCGGCCAGGTCCCGCGCCAGCTCGCCTGCCTGTCGCTGTCGGGCGGCTTTGATCTGTTTTTCCAATTCCTTTTGCTGGGCCAGCAAGTTCTCCAGTTTCTTCTCGAGCTCGGCCGGGGGCGCATTTACCCGGGCGGCGAGGGCGCCGATGAGCTCGGTTTCTTGCCGTGTTTTTTCGTAGGCCCGCAAACCGGCGACCGCTTCGATGCGGCGCATCCCGGCGGCGATGGCCGATTCGCTCATGATGCGGAACAGGCCGATCTCGCCGGTAGCGCGGGAGTGGGTTCCACCGCAAAGCTCCATCGAGTAGCCGTTCAGCTCGCCCGCCTGGCCGCCGATCTGGACGACGCGCACGCGCTCGCCGTATTTCTCGCCAAAAAATTGCATCACGTCGCTGCGCCCCCTGATTTCAGGATACGGCACCTCGGTCCAGGAAACAGCGGCGTTTTCCAGGATGCGCTCGTTCACCAACTTTTCGACGACGGCCACCTGCGCGGGCGCCAGCGGGGCGGAATTGAAATCGAACGTCAATTTTTCCGGGCCGACGAAAGAGCCTTTTTGGGATACCTCGCGGCTGACGACCTGGTGGAGCGCCCAATGCAGCAAGTGGGTGACTGTATGGTGGCGTTGGATGGCTTCGCGCCGCGATTTGTCAACGGAGAGCGTCAGCTCGGCGCCGGGCTCGAGATCTGGAGGTTCCTCGGCGAGGAAATGCAGCCAGGCGTCGCCGGCATGCTGGGTGTCCACGATGCGGTATAGCTGGCCGCCATAACTCAGTTGCCCGGTATCGCCCACCTGGCCGCCCATCTCGGCATAGCAGACCGAGGTGTCAAGGATGACCGCCGTCTTTTCTTTTAGTTTGAGCACCTCGATCACCTTGGCGGGCGTCGATAACTGGTCATAGCCAATGAACCGGGTGGGCGCGGCGGTTTCAACTTGTGACAGCTCGATGATTTCCCTTTTCTGCGCCGCGCGGGCTCGGGCGCGTTGAGCCTCCATCAGGGTTTCGAAGCCGGCCGTATCGACGGCCAGTCCGCGTTCGCGGGCCATCAGCTCGGTCAGATCAAGCGGAAAACCATAGGTGTCGTACAACTTGAAAGCGAACTCGCCCGAGATTCGCGCGGCGCGTTCCTCGCGCGATTCGCTTCCCGCAGCCGCTCGTCCGGTTCCGAGGTTGCGCTCGACTTCATCGGTAAACAGCTCGATGCCGCGGTCGAGGGTTTTGTTGAAAGCCTCCTCCTCGAGGCGCACGACTTCCTGGACCTGCGGTTGCCGGGCACGGATTTCCGGGAAGACGTCGCCCATGGTTTCGGCGAGCACATCCGCGAGCCGATAGAAAAACGGTTCGTGGAATCCGAGGGTTCGACCGTAGCGAACCGCTCGTCGCAGGATGCGGCGCAGGACATAATTGCGGTCGGTGTGGCCCGGCAGAATGCCGTCGGCAATGGCGAAGCCCAACGTGCGAATGTGGTCGGCAATCACGCGAAACGCCACGTCAATTGCGACTTGCGGGCTTGGGACCGGGGCGTGGGCGGCGGGCAGCGTCGAGGCGTATTTCTTTCCGCTCATCTTCTCCAACTGGTCGAAAAACGGACGGAAAATGTCCGTCTCATAATTGGAAATAACCCGGTTGAAATCGGTAAAGTGACGGGTACACTGGATGATGCTGGTGACGCGTTCGAATCCCATCCCGGTATCAACGTTCCGCGCCGGCAGCGGGGAAAAGGACCCGTCCGGGTTGGCGTTGAACTGCATGAAAACGAGGTTCCAAAGCTCGATGCATTGCGGGCTGCCGGCGTTGACCCATCTGCCACGGGTATCTCCTGCCGGGGTCAGGTCCACATGCAATTCCGAGCAAGGCCCGCAGGGGCCGGTTTCGCCCATCATCCAAAAATTATCCTTCTTGCCGCCAAATTGGATATGGACTGCTGGGTCGAGGCCGGCGGCGGAAAAGAGCCGCGCCCAATAGTCATAGGCCTCCTGGTCGAACCCGCTCGGGTCGCCCGGGCCGGGTTTGTAAACCGTGGCGTAGAGGCGGTTCCGGGGGAATTGCCAAATCTCGGTAACCAGCTCCCAGGCCCACTCGATGGCTTGCTGTTTGAAATAATCGCCGAAGCTCCAATTGCCGAGCATCTCGAAAAAGGTGTGGTGATACGTGTCCAGCCCGACATCCTCGAGGTCGTTGTGCTTGCCGCCGGCGCGGATGCACTTCTGGGTGTCGGCGGCGCGATTGGGTTTGCCGGGGATGGCGCCGGGCCACCGGGAGACGTCGGGAGGGACCTGGCCTAGAAAGATCGGAACGAATTGATTCATCCCGGCGTTGGTGAACAGCAGGTTGGGCGAATCAGGCAAGAGACTCGAAGACGGCACGATGGTGTGTTGCTTGGACTTAAAGAAATCAAGGAAATCCTGACGGATTTGGCCGCTTTGACGTATCTTGCTAATCATCATATATTCAATCGTTCGGGAATAGCATGTCCCTGTCGTCCCTGAATTTCAAGGGGCGTTCCAGACCGCCGGGTTGGGGCGGTCATGGGCGAGAAGCCAGGGGAAGCGGGGACACAACTCTTCCCGAACAAGCGAATGGATTATGAGCAAATCCAAGGCCGCGCGGCCAGATTTAGTTTAATTGAAAAAAACAATTTTTTCGCTTGAGCGTGCTCGAGAAAAGGCCGATAAACGAGCGAACGGAACGGCTAGGCCGTTAGCGCCGGAAGGGCGCTAAGCTCTTTGGAAAGAAATGGATCGGGATATGAATTTAACCCTGCCATGCGCGTGTTCAGAACCGAAGTCCTGGCA